>CAMOFU010000027.1 GCA_946613705.1 uncultured Clostridia bacterium | reverse complement strand
TTTATTTATAATATATGATACCACAAATCTGCCGACACGTCAAATCTATTATGCTTTTACTGTCATTTGTCATCTAACGTTATCCGACATCAGTTACATTTCCTGCATAGGGGATTTTTTCGGGACAGTTGAAAACTCACCTTTCAGATGCTCAAAAATGTTGAAAACTCGGTTGAAAGTGTTAAAAACTCGCTGTAAAAACGAATTTGCACCTTCATTTTTTCAAAGCTTTCAACACCGATACATTTTTTTACCCTTATACGCTGCCCTGAATATTTTCATCAAATTATCACAAATACAAAAATTCGGACGCTTATTTTCGTCCCGAACAAATTCACACCTGACACAGCAAGTGCCGCAAACCGCGCATTTACGCAGCCTGCGGCACCAAAGCCATGCTATATCGACCTGTTTTGCAGTCCTTGCACTCTCAAACGGCGCTGCTGCGCGGTCATTTAACCTTTATCGACTTTACTGCACTGTAATTGCCGTAGCGTGTAGAGGTCAGCTTGCCGTCCTTAGTATAGAACGAGCGCACCTTCACATACCATGTCTCGCCCGACTTGGGGACCTTCGAGAAGTTCTCGCTCAGGTCGTTCACATTGCCCGAGCTGTAGCTGTGAACGTTCTTCTTGAAGTTCTTGTCCGTGGAGTAAAGCACCTGATAGCCTACCGTCCCTGCCGTGCCCTTGGTCCAGCCGAGCTTGAAAGCTCCCGCCTTAGTTGAGGTGATCGAGGTTATCTTGTTCTTCGCGGGCTTGACCACGAACTGCTTCTTGCAGCTTCCCGTAACATTCTTTCCGCTGCCCGTGACTGTGATAACAGCCTTGCCTACCTTAACATTGCTGCTGTAGCTGAGCTTGTACTCGCCCGCAGGTATCAGGCTGCCGTCCTTGAACTTCACCTTCACCGCAGGCTTGATCGCGCTCCCGCTGTAGGTGTATGCGCTGTAGGGTATCGTCACCTTAGCATAGCTCGACGAAAGATCGAGCTTCTTCACGGTGAAGGTCTTTGTGACCTTATTCGCAAAATTGCCCTTGCCCGTAATAGTTATCTTCGCGGTGCCCACATTGACATTATTTGAATACGCAACGGTATAATCGGTATCCCTGACCAGCGTCCTTCCGCCGTATTTTACCGTAACGCTCGGCTTGATACCGCGCCCGCGGTAGGTGTACGAGCTGTAAGGTATCGACACCGTCGCCTTGGATATAGGTGCTGCATTTATGCGGAAATACTTTGTTACAGTACCCGTGCAGTTCCCGATGCCCTCGACCTTGAAGTTGCCCATGCCTGTCTTGTTGGTGCCGTAGGTGATCTTGTAGTCCTTGCCTGCCTTGAGCGTCTTCCCGCCTGCGGTCACGGTAACCTTCGGCTTGATCTGCGAGCCCGTATAGGTGATATTATCGGTGTTCGCTATGATGTTATCCTTGTTTATGAACACCTTTTTCCAGTTCGGTGTATTGTCGTCCAGCCACTCGGATCTGCCGCGTACAAATTCAACTACGTTCCTGCCCGAGTCTATCCTCCATGCCTCGTCGCCCAGATCGTTTGCGAGCTTCATGATGTTCGCTTCAACGCTGTCGAGAGTCTTGTATACGTCCTTTGAGAGCCTGCTCCACTTGTCTGCCGCAAGCTTTCTGAACCAGTCGGCATTCATAAAGTCTATCAGCCATACATTCGAGCGGTCCCAGCCGTCTGTCCATATGGTCTGCCATGTGCCCGCATAGAAGCCGCTCGTGCCGCCCTCATATGCCCAGTTGAAATCCCACGGTGCCAGGAATGTAAGCTTGGGATAGATGCTTTCCTTTGAGAAATCGACTGCCATATAGAAGCTTCCCGCGCCGACATCGTTATCGTGCGCAAGCTCCTCAAGCAGCAGCATATTCGCCACCGACTCACAGTCGAACACAGCCTCTACCGCCTGCTGCGGTGTGTAAACGCCCTTAGCGGATACAACATTATAGTTCTTGTCGAATCTGAGCGGATTATTGTTGTTCACGCTCTCATGCAGGATCTTGAACGCGCCCGCCATATACTTATGTATAAAGTCAAGCTGTTCCTGAGTGTTGATATCGCTCTTGACCGAGAAATCATCGGGCGGGATATCTCTTGTAACACCCTTGATATCCGTGATCTGCTTCTTCTCGTAATCAAGCGTAAAATACGGATCTTCGCCCGCATAATTGTCTATCTCAACGAAGTAGCCGATATCGGTCTGATACTCGTCCTCATCAGGCTCATAGACATCTGCCCTGCCGCTGCCTGCCTGATTCTGCTCACACAGCAGATAAAGCCCCTTATATTTGCCGTTCATATACACATTCACATATGTGCAGTCAGAGCTGTAATACTTGCCCTCGAACAGCGTCTTCGCAAGGTTGAACGCTGTGTAGTCGGGACAAAGATTCCAGAACGAGCGCAGCAGCACCCAGCTCTTGTATTTCTCGCCGTTATGCAGACCGAGCATATTCTGCTTCTTGTCGAACTTGATCCTGTACGGCTTCTCGCTGCCCTGAGCTGTCGAGTTGCCTCTTACCTTGACACCGCCCACTGCCGAAAGCTCATAGCTCTTGTCACAGTTGAAAACGTCAACCACAGACTCAACGTAATACTCCTTGGATGTAACGTTCTTATTGTCCTTTGTGGTGATGTGGACTATCGGCATATCCTTCTGCGAGGCAAGCTGCTTATAGAGCTTTTCCCTGTCCGCAGTGCCCTCATCGTACTGCTCCTTCACTACGGTATAATCGAGCTTTTCGCTCTCCTCCTTCGGCAGCAGCGTCACAGCCGATGCCATCATCGTGACCGACAGCGCTCCCGCGCACACAGCGCCCGCAGCCGCTGCCAGCAGCTTTTTTAAATTCATAATATCTCTTCCTCCTTCCGCGGACATTCCGCAGTTTTATTATACTATATTTTATCGCATTTGTAAATAGGTTTTAGTAGGAACATACAACTTTTAAATAGTATTATACTATTTTTCGGCATCAGCATCAGCAGCTTCAATGCCCGCTCCATTTGATCTTCACAAATGATCGCCCCTTTGCAAAGCTCTGTCAGCTTCGCAATCAAAAAAAGTATGATAGATTATCAAAAGTCTATTGCTATTATAAGGCATTTGTGGTATAATTAATATAGAAAGAACTAACGACAGAGCCGATATCATTCGATATGCACTGTCCGGGAACACTGAATAATATGGAGAACAGAATATGCTCAAGCTAAAAGAGAAAATAACACTTCTTCTCAGAGAACTCGATACCGATCTAAAAAGGATATCCGAATACACAACTATATCCTACACTGCCCTCTGTTACCTGAGAAGCCCCGCCAAGAGCTATAAGCCGGACAGTCCGACAGTTCGTAAATTCATCTCCGCCGTATACCGATATTCAAGAGAGAACGACAAGCTCGGCAGACTGTGTATGCTGACAGGCTGCCTATGCCGCGCCGAGGAGGATATATCGCAGGCGCTGCTGCAATGGCTGTTCAACAGCAGTGTTTCAGATCTCCCCACAGGCACCGACCCTATTCTCATGGGAAAGAAGCTGTGCAGCCTGATGGAGCTTGCAGAGGTCAGCAACCGCAGCCTTGCAGTCGAGATAGACATCGACCCTGCATACATCAGCCGCTGGCGGCACGGCAAGCCCGCCCGCCGCAGTGCCGAAAAGATCGAAAAGCTGTGTTCGGCGCTTGTGCGGCATATCCGAATAAACAGCAAACAGCCGCAGCTTGCGCTGCTCGCAGGGAACGAATGTGCCTGCGCAGATGAAGCAAAGGCAGCTCAGGCTATGTTAATATGGCTGACGCGCAATACCTACTCAGAGGATATCAACGCTATGGAGGCTCTGATAAGCAGGCTCGGCACCGAGTATACGGGAACGGAAGGCACCCGTCTTCCGCCGATCGAACAGATCATAGATACCGATATTCTCGACGAAGCAGACAGCTCATACCTCGGGCGGGAGGGACTTCGCAGAGCTGTGATACGCTTTCTCGGAAATGCCGCAGTCGGCGGCAGCAGCGAGCTGATGCTTTATTCCGATCAGAATATGGATTGGATGGGCGGCGATTTCCGCATAAAATGGTCGGCACTGATGGCGGCTTGCCTGAACCGAGGGATAAAGGTCAGGATCATACACAACATCGACCGTGATACAAGCGAAATGATCGCCGCGATAACAGCATGGCTGCCGCTGTACATGACCGGACTGATAGATGCATACTACAGCAGCAGCGAAGCAGGAACAAGATTCACTCACACCGTGTTTCTCGACCCGAGCCGAGGCTGCATTGAGTGCTTCTGTCCCGCAGGCAGCGAGGAAACAGCAGAATACCGATACATGACCGATACCCGTGAGCTGGATCTGCGCAGTCGGTTCTTTGCGGCGATGCTGAAGGACTGCCGCCCGCTTGTTACCGTTACCCGAGGCAGTACAAGTACAGAAAGAGACAAAAAATCAGTAGTGATCGGCAATATCCTGTTCAGCCGCACCGACAGCAGTGTGACAGTCACCAGACTCTCCTCACCGAAGCTGAGTTTTACATTTACACACCCTCTGATGCTCAGAGCATTCTCCGAATACCTGAGATATCAGAGTGAAAACAACGAAAACACGAAAACGGCAGATAAGCCGAAAGAATAAAAAGCGAAGAAGGAGTGAGAATATGGCAGGTATCAATGCAAACACAAGCACAAGGAAAAAAGGCAGTTCGACTGTGGGAGTTATTTTTCTATGCATTGTGTTTCTCGCAGTTGCGGCACTTTGCACTTTCAACATCATGCTCGGACTGATAGGCAAAGAAACGACCGCAAAGATCACAAATATGCGTGCCTACGACGAAGACGGAAAGCATTCCCACCGACTCAAGGTCAGCTACACCTTCACGGTAGACGGAGAGGTATATACAGGCTCGGGAACATACAGCAGCAAGAATCCCTTCATTGTATACAAAGACAGCAGTACGGGAGAATACAGCTCCCCGGGTCATGGAAACGGAACGACAAAGATCACCTATCTTCCCGCTTCACCGAGCAGGAACTCCCCCAGCGATCTGGTAGCATTCAAGGACAACATGATGACAACGGTCATTCAGGTAGGGTTAATAGTGCTGATGTTCATACTCATGATCCTTGTAATACGCAGCCACATCAACTCCCGCCGCAGCGAACGAGCATCTAAGCACTCCCCGACCGATAATACAGATTATCCAAACTATACAAATGGTATATGACCCTACCCTCAGTGATCGTCAAGGCTAAACACCCCGAAGGAACGACAATGCCAAACACCACACTGTCTGAAACCGTTATTCGGATGAAAAGGGAACGGTATTTTTTTGAAAGAAATAGATTTTTCAAAAAGAGAAAAAGATTTTTCAAAAACCCCTTGACAAACGAAAAATAATGTAGTATAATAGTATAGCAATCGGGGTGTGGCGCAGATTGGTAGCGCGCTACCTTGGGGTGGTAGAGGCCGTGGGTTCAAGTCCCGTCACTCCGACCAGCAGAAAAGTCCGTAAATGCGTGGTTTGCGCGTTTACGGCTTTTTTCTTTTTCCACACAAAAACGGCTCAAGGGAGATACTGAGGGAGATATTAGGAGACTAACTATTTTTAGAGACTGCAATGCAAACAGCGTAGATGCGACCTTTGCCGCACCTACGCTGCATTTGTTATCAGTATTTTTTGTCCGCTGCCTTATCCGCTATGGGCGGAGTGTCAAGCTATTTCGTGCTTATTGCTCTCCTTGCCCGACAAGATATTCGTCAGCACATTCGCCGCCTCAGCGTCTGCCTCTGCAAGGTTGTGCAGATATTTCTGCGTGGTCTCCAACTCGCTGTGGCCGAGCCTCGACTGAACCTGCCTGATGTTTATCCCACCATACAGGAGCAAGGTCGCTGATGTGTGTCTCAAACTGTGGAATTTCCTGTGCTTCAAGCCATTCTTCTCGAGAAACTTGCTGAACTGCTTTGTCGGGGTTTGCGGGTTTTCGATGTCACCGTTCCATCTTGTGAACAGCCATTCATCGCCTTCCCACTTCGTGCCGAGCGTTTTGGCTCTCTCCTTGTTTTCCTGTTGGAGCATTTTTACTAATTCAATGCAATGCGGGTTGACCGTCACCGTTCGCACCTCATAATCCTTCGGCGGCTTTAGCTGAACGGGCTGACCTTTCAATTTGATAGCCGCCCTCGAAATTGTCACCTTGCACTCGTCATAATCAAAATCGCTGAATTTCAAGGCGACCAATTCACCTCGCCGAGCGCCTGTGATTATCGCAAGCTGCACCAGTGTTTGAAAAGCCAGCGTCTCGTTCTCCAAGCATTTCAGCATCTCCGCTGCCTCTGCTTTCGAGAAGATGTCTATCTTCGGCTGCACCTCTCTCGGAAGTGTGAGCTTTTCTGCTTTGGCGGGGTTTGAAGTTATTATCTCCAGCTTGTAGGCTTGCTTGAAAATTGACTGGAGAACAGTCAGGTATCGCCTTGCTGTGCTTGATGATATTTTGCCCTTGCCGTTTTTGGAGTCCACGCCTGCGAGGTAGCTTATGAACTCCTGAACGTGCATCGGGCGGATGTCCTGCATCCTTTTTCTGCCCAGCTTGGGCAGGATATGGATGTCGATCACACGCTTGTAAAACTGCAATGTAGTCGGTGACAGCTTGATCTTTGCGATTTCAAGATACTGCGGTATGAACTGTGCCAAGGTCATTTTCAGCTCTGTCGATTGCAGTCCTGCACCGCATTTTTCCTCAAACAGAAGTTCCTGCCTTGCAAGCTCTTTTTTTATCTCTTTCTCCGACATTCCTTTGTCGGGCTTCCAGGTCATCGAGTAGAACTTTTCGTGATGACCGTCCAATTTGTAGCCTCTTGATACTCTGATCCTGTATGCGATTATCTCGCCTTTAGCATTTTTTCTTGCCTCTACAGTTGCCATTTGAATTCCCCCTTTACTTTGTTTTTTCACACAACACAATACCACAACCGCCGGCGGAAAGCCAGCGGTCATGGCACATTTAACGGTAGCAACATCGAAAGTTAAGCGTTCAGACTTAACTCTCTCCGTAAAGGAATTCAAACAGCTTGTCCTTGTTTATGAGATACTTCTTCCCCGCCATAATGCAGGGAATCTGCCCCGACTTGCACATCATTCTGATGCGGTACTCGGTCAGTCCTTCGACAAGCTTTGCTGCCTCTTTGATCGTAAGCATTACAACTCTTTCCTTCGTATTATCACCTCCCTCAATTTAAAATCATTTCCTCTGTTTCTTCCTCTGACTCATCTTCATCGACCTCCTGCGATTCATATTTCATTTCTTCAAGCCTGTCCGATAACAGCTTTATAGCTCCTACCGCCACACCGATGATAAAGCCTGCGTTCTGTGCCGCCCTCGTTGCATCAATGTAGCGTTCCAACTCCTCGGGATCTGTAGGCGCGCTGTCGATCAGCCAAGCCATACCCTCAAGATCACTGATAACACCACGAGCAGTGATTGTGTGATAATACTTATTCGTAACAGCTTTCTGTTCAGCCTCAAGCTCTGCTCGCTGACCTCTTTCAGCTTGGAGGAGCACAGCTCGTTCAGGCTCCCAGCCTGTGATAACAGTTCCTTCTTGCTCTGCTGTAATTCCGTCGTGATCTCCGACTGTATTTCCTCTGTCCTCTGAATTGTTTCGGAGCAAAGCTGCTCTACCCTTGCTATTGCCGTTGCCATTTCTTTCCTTGTCATCATACGGCTGACGGTCTGCTGAGTCTGTTCCTGCTGCTCTGTCAGCTTCCAAAGCTGATCTATCACCGCTGTCCAATGACTGTCCAGCACCAATGATACTGTCGGCGTGTCCATAGCCTTCGCTATGTTGGTCGGTATAGCTATCGTAGGTTTTTCTGCGTTCACGGGCGACATCTCCACCAATTCCTCCAAAGATTTCTTCCCTGATCCTGAATTCATATTCCATCATCTCCTTCAAATACTTTTCCCTGTGTAGGCGAACATCCCTGCACAGATTTCCTGTCGGCGTCTTGTAGGTTATATATTTTCTCCCATCTTCCCACCTGACACCGTAACCTCTTTCTCTCATCAATCCAATGAAATGCTCCTTGCTTTTCGCTCGCTTCATCGCAAGGTTTATTGTAGCCATCAAGTCAACCTTCCAGCTTTCTTTTCTCTCTGCGGCTCGGTATTCTCCCGCCGTCATACCGTTGGTGCGACTTTGTTTCATCGCATCTTTGGTGAGGGTTTCCACTCCGTATTTTTGACAGATGCTGTCGGAAAGCTCACGCAATTCATTGAGCGATTCTCTGCACGAATGATACTTTTTCCCGTCATCAAAGCTCACGCTGTTGAACACAAAGTGGCTGTGAATGTGGTCGTTATCAATGTGAGTTGCGACCACGCATTCATACTTTCCGAACGCCTTTTCAGCGAACTCAACAGCTATTTTATGAGCGAGCTCGGGCTTGATTTTGTAGCCACTCCTGTGCGACTGAACGAAGTGATAGAACTGCACTCCGCCCGTTTTCCCGAACAGATTTTTGGTGTTCATGAACTCCTGATGGGCTGTCGGAACGGAACAGTTCAGCGCAGTTACAAGTCGCTTGTTGTCGGTCTTTTGATCCTGCGTTATATACTCCAGTGCCTGCTTTCCTGTACTGCCACTTGAGGTGCTTATCGCTGTAACAGTCGCCATCACTTCACCTCCTTGAGTATCTCGCCGAGCATTTCTGTGACGAGCTTATGCTCCTCTAAAAGTTCACGAAGGTCAACAGAATATATCCTTCCTTCGTGTGCCAAACGTGTCAGTTGATTCAGATTGTTGCCTATCTTTTTCTGCTGTCTGATGACCTCGTCGATGCCGTTTGCTACAACGATCTTCTTCAACAACGCCGAGCGTATCACGAAATCATTGACCGGCAAACAGAATTCTTCTGCCTTTTTCACGACCATTTCTTTTTCGCTTTCGGTGCAGCGAATCGCTAAAGTCTTGTTCCTTTTTCTCGTTTCTATCACATCCTTTCGTAGTTCACATGGTAGGGGGTACGGGGCTTTGCCCCGACAGAAAAGCGGGCGGCGGCAAGCCGTCTGCTATGCTTGCCAACGGAAACCCCAGTCTCATTCCTCTACCGTCACTTTGCCGTTCTCCCTCGCCAACAGTTATCGGCAGAGGGAGAGAATCAGCGGCGGCGGTGGCGGCTGCGCCCCTTCTTCTTTTTCCGCTTTGGTATGTGCGGAGGGTTGGGAGGCTTGGGTTGAGGTACAGTATCGCTTGTGCTGTCGAGAAGCATGAGCTGCTCGGCGGAAGCCGTATCGGCTGGCTCGCTAACAGCTTCGTAGGGGACATCGATGACCTCTCCACCGCAAAAGTTACCGTCCCCCTCTCTGATTTTACCGGCACCCTCTCTGATTTTACCGGCACCCTCTCTGATTTTACCGGCACCCGAGGCAAAGTTACCGGCACCCAAATCACAGTTACCGTCACCCGCTGAGTTACTGTCACCCGAGCTAAACAACGCTGTTTCGGGCTTTGCAGAATATCGGGTGCCGGTAAGTCCTTCGACCTCGAGAAACAGCAGGGCTCCGTTTTTACCGTCACCCGACTGCGTGTAGGTCAGCGTTATTGTCCTCGCTCCATGACTGCGGTGATTCTCAAAATCAACTCCCACACTTGCCAGCTCTGTGGTGTGCTGAATGAGGTCTCGCGTTACATGATTGGGATAGAACTTTTTGCTGAAGCGCCGGCAGAGCTTCTCGCACAGGCTTGTTGCCGAGCCTACGAACCTCAGCTCATCGACCATGAAGTCGTGTATCATCGCAGAAAACATATCGGGCTTGTAGGGCACGATCTCGTCCTTCAGCAGCCAGTGATAGCTGTCGAATTCGAGGTTGAGCTCAAAGCTCTCAAAGTCTCTGCCCGTGCCGTACAGCTTTGCCTTTTTGAGAGCCGAATTGACATAGTCAATTACAAAGCTCCCGTCCGCACAGCCCGTCAGACCTGTGCTGCCCGAGATTTTCTTGAACGGATCGGTGCTGTCCTCCTTTCTGAAATGATGGACGACCACGATAGCTATCCCAAGCCTGTCGGCAACAGCTTTGAGTGAGGACAGCTCCTTGTAGTCATTTGAATAGCTCGACTCGCTGCCGCCTCTGACCTTTTGAAGAGTGTCGATAACAGTCAGGCGTAGGTCGGGAAGTTTCTCCTTTGCAGCTGCAAGCTGTTCTTCAAGTCCGCTGCCGAGGGTATCGGCTTCAAAGTCGATGACGAGCTCCTGCGGCGCGTCCTCGGTGAACTCGAACATTCTGTTTTGCAGGCGCTCGGCTGTGTCCTCGAGGGCAAGGTAGTGAACAGCGCACTTGTTTGTCCGCTTGCCGAGAAAGTCCTGTCCCTCGGCAACCGACAGGCAGAGGTCGAGCATCATCCACGACTTACCGATCTTAGGCTCGCCCGCAAAGATATACAGCCCCGGGTAGAGCATCCCGTCAACGATGAAGTCCTTGTGGGCGAACTCGGTGTTCATGATATACTCGGCGGGGATCAGTTTGAAATTGTTCGTTGGGCATTCCTCCTTTCTCTCTCTTTTTTCTTCTTTCGCCTTGTCATTTTGACCATCTCCTTTCTAAGTTTAGGGCTGCCTTTCGGATTGCCCCTCTACTATTATTATCGTCGAATTTTCCCGAAAAGCAGAAAAATCAGGGACATTTATTTTTGCGGTAGGGCGGGACATTTATTGTTTGTCAATTATCTCTCTGTATTTCAGAACAGCTTTCCGCTCTCCAAAGCCCCTCACAAACGCTCACAAATGCCCCGTAACGGCTCGGAGGGCAGCGGTTGGGTGTTTATCGGCAGAGGATAAAAAAGCCCTGACAGCGCCGACAATACGCTCGTTTGGGCATAAAAAAGAGCCTCGCATTTCTGCGGGACTGATTTTAGGCATAATTATCTTGTACCTCAACTTTAATTAAAATAGGAAATTCAGAAGAAAAAACTTCTTCCATATATACTACCGATGAGAAAGGGCAAAAAAGGACACGCATATCAATGTTCATTGATTGTTTACATTTTTGCCCACAAAAAAATCCGCACAGATCTCTCCGTGCGGATAATTGCTACGCTGCCTTCTTATGCTTTGATTGCTTGCTCTTTTTGGGCATTTGCTTTGAGAAACAGCCGTCCTGCCATTTGATATTGTAGGGTATTCGCTCATCACAGAACGGTGCTCTTATGGCATAATCGGCCTTGACGCTGTTCATCGCTCTGACCTTCAGCTTGCTGACGTTGTTCAACGTGAAGCCTGTTCGCCACGCTATTTCTACATAAGTATTTCCCTGACAAAACAGCCGCAGCACCAGCTTTTGCTTGACGGTCAGCGCCTTTACACAGCTTCTAAGTACGGGGTCATCGAACACGTCCTCGAAGCTCTTGCAGAGCTTTCGCTCGATGCGAAGCTGAAACGGCTCGGGTTCGTAGAACTTTGGCTTATCGCTGACGATTTTTTCCTCGCTCGGCAGCCTTTTGATCTTGCGTCCTTCGTAATACCTTCTGTCGGAATTGAGGCTTTCCCTCTCGACCTCCTGCCATTCCTCACTTTGATAAAATGACATAAGCTCGTCGTATTCCTCAGCGATGTGGCTTTCCTTGAACAGCTCCAGCGGCGTAGGCAGCCCTATGACACTCTGCTGATCTTTCTTGTGATAATTAACAATTCTCATTCACATCGACCCTTTCGATAAAAATATGTAAATGAGTGCCATTAGGCTACGATGTAATATTAGCATATTTTGCAGATCAGTGTCAAGGTTTATGAGTACAATGTGTTGGACAGTTGCAGTGAGTGGTGTTTATTGGACTGTTAGGCTGATTTTGAGGGCTTTGCAGCCCTCCAGTCTATTCGGGACGGGCAGTTGGTCGGGTGGGAAAAGCTGTGGGGCTGTGTTCGTTTTTTGGCAACAGTTCATCAGTCGATATCGCACTGCTTTTATTTTACAATTAACAAAAACCCTCTTGATAAATTGTAAATATAATGATATAATCATTATCGAGGTGTTGACATGATAAAAGTATACATCTGCGATGATGAACAGCTTTGGATCGATAAAGCAAAAGAAATCATCATTGGAATGAAAGCCTATGATAATTCAAACTTTGAAATACATACTTACCGTGATGCCAAATCACTTATTGATGTAATGACAGTACGCAAAGAGTATGCCGATATAGTTATTCTTGATATCGATATGCCCGGCATCAACGGCTTTGAAACAGCGGCAAAGATAAAAGGGGCTTGTCCCGATGTTCTGCTGCTTTTCTATACGGTTCATGAACAGTATGTCTTTGATTCTTTTCAGTTTCAGCCCTTCAGATACATACGAAAGGAAAATGCTAAAAGAGAACTGACGCTTGCTGTCGATGCTGCTATAAAGCTTATCGATAAACAAGAGATCAAAACTATTGTTTTGAAAACGAATGATGATACATATAAAATCAATATAAACAGCATTATGTATTTTGAATTGTTGAATAGAAAGTGTAATGTTTATTTGTCCGACAGCAGAGTTATCATCGTCAGAAAAAGCATTAAAGATTTGTTCAATATGATAAACGATCCGAATTTCATATTACTGCACAACGGAGCCGCTGTAAATCTGAAATATGTAAAGAAGTATTCTTCTTACGATGTTACGATGAATAACGATACCCATCTGATAGTCAGCAGAAGTCATATTAAGAATGTCAGGACTGCGATTATGAATTATTGGGGGGATAGAATATGACAGCGGTATATTGGGGAATAGAATACTTTGTCTCCTTTATTGAATCGCTTATGTGTTTTGTATTCTGCGGGGCATTTCTGGAAAAGGAGAAAAACCTTCAGTATAAAATACCTGTAATGCTCAGCATGGCTCTTGCACTATTAGTTATCCTGATCGGGCAGATCAAGCTTTTCTCAGCAATAAATACTATCATAACCTTTGTGGTTGCCTTTATAACTATTTTATTATATTTTCACTCTAAATTTCTGGGAACCATCATCATTT
The DNA here is from genome assembly GCA_946613705.1 of uncultured Clostridia bacterium. GTDB lineage: Bacteria > Bacillota > Clostridia > Oscillospirales > Ruminococcaceae > FB2012. The sequence continues at coordinate 1,967 of CAMOFU010000027.1, read as the reverse complement.
TCATTTCATATTATGCGGTGTTGTTTACTGCCGATCTGATAACGACATCATTGACCGCATCTATTGCAGATTCAACGATAAACGAATTGTTCAGCGAATTCTCTCCCGGTAGAATTTTAGCTGCACTTACTTCCAAAAGCATACTATCTATAATATGTATTACATTTTATAGGATCAAGAGCAAAAGAACATCAAAAAACACTGTATCAAACATTATTTTTTCGTTAATATCAATTCTTCTTCTCCTGGTCTCGGTTTCAGTGTATTTTGGATATTCAAAGAACGATAATGAGCAGACTAAGCTGACATTAGCAATATTCTTCATCGTAATATTGCTCCTGATCGTTGCAATATTTATAGGTATCACATATTTTATCGATTCAAAGCAAAAGCAACACGATTATGAGCTTGCTCAAAAACAGACGCAGATGCTTGAACACTATCTTAAAGAACAGGATAACACCTTTGCTTTATGGAGAAAAAGCATTCATGATTATAAGAATACTGTTCTTGCTATGGAATCAATGCTTAAAAACGGAGAGTCTGACAAGCTCACGGAATTTCTCGAAAAAGAACATACTGCATTTATGCATAGAGCAGAATACATCCATACCGGCAACAGCATTGTGGATACGATCATTAACACAAAATATGTTGTAGCTAAAGAAAAAGGTATCGATTATATTGTTAATGCTGTAATGCCTGAGAAATGTTCAATGAATGACATTCATCTTGCCGCTATCTTGGGTAATCTTATCGACAATGCTATCGAGGCATCAGAGAAAGAGGAGGAACCATTCATCGAAATCGAGATCGCAACTAAGCAAAGCTTTCTTATCATTAAGATCACAAACAAATGCACAAGCCCCTCTGTCACAGGAGCAACAACGAAGGATGACAAGGTCTTTCACGGGATAGGGCTGAAGAGTGTAAAACAGATCATTGATCAATATGACGGTAACTTCGACCTCACATTTGAAGACGGACTTGCTGTAGCAAAAATAATGATACAGAACTAAATTTTATCAATTTATAGGCTGCCTTGTGCAGCCTTTTTTTGTTACATAAAATCATTATACCGCTCTCCCAAAATGGTAATATGTGGGAAAATTTACCGATTAAGCAAAAAAACCTACCGATTAGACAACATTTCACACAAGAGAAATAAAATATGTTATGATACAAGCAAGGAATCAGAGAAACGAAAAGGTGGTGATTCAAGTGAAAGAAAAGTTCGGTAAGATCGTTGCAAAGACCATCGAGATCTCTGCAAAGGCAGCTTGCAATTCGACCTCTTGGGTAGGACTTTATCAGCCCGCAGTTCCCAAGCAGCTCAAGTCGGCTAAGAAATCGGAAAAGAAGTGAGGCGTTTATAATGTTTAGATATCTGGCAGAGGACATTGCTTTTCTTCTGATCAAAAACAAGATAGTCGATATTGAAAAGCGGGATATATATGTTTACGGCCTTGAGGCAATACTGTTAAATCTACTGAATATTCTTACTGCACTTACCATCAGTATTCTTTCAAATACAATGCTTCATTTTGGAATGTTCATGCTGATCTTCATTCCATTAAGGCTGTTCATAGGAGGCTATCACGCTAAAACGAGCGAGAGCTGCTATGTGATTACAACAGCAATATACATACTTACCGTTTTAGCTGTAAAATTTTTGCCTGACTTATATTGTAATATCCCTGCGATCATAACGCTGATCATTTTCATCATTCCGATCATAGCTTTAGCTCCTGCCGAGAATACTAACAATCCCTTAAGTGCTTCACAGAGAAAAAGAAACAGGATTATTTCTCTCATCTTAACTGCTATCGATTCCTTGATATTCATCATGTTAGCATTGAACTCATACAGAATTGCTACAAGCATAATGATATTTATTGCAGTTAATTCGGTTCTGATGGTTTTGGGATTCATTAAAACCAGAAGGCTGAGATAGAATGGGAAGAAAT
>CAMOFU010000026.1 GCA_946613705.1 uncultured Clostridia bacterium | reverse complement strand
TCTTATCCATCTGCGAAAGGATAGGCTTCATATCGTCGATGGACATTCTTGTAGCTATCAGAGACTGATGCGCATCACGAAGTGCGGTCTCTGTTATCTTGAGCTTTCCCATTTATCTGTGACCGTCCTTTCGTTCAGCCGATAACAGCAAGAACTGTTCCTGTCTCGACTGCTGTTCCCTTTGTAGTGTTGATGCTGAGCACCTTGCCGTCAGCGGGAGAGTTTACGTCGTTCTCCATCTTCATAGCTTCGAGCACAAACAATGCCTGACCTGCCTTCACGGAATCACCTACAGCTACCTTTACATCGAGGATAGTACCCGGCATCGGAGCTGTGATCTTTGTACCGTCGGCAACAGGAGCTGCCGCAGGTGCGGGGGCAGCGGCCTTGGGTGCCGCAGCGGGTGCGGGAGCAGCGACGGGTGCAGCCGCATCGGCAGACAGCTCCTCTACCGCAACATCATATGCCTTGCCATTAACTGTAATGCTGTATCTTTTCATTTTACATAACCACCAATCTCATTTATTAATCAAATCATCAAAGCTGGATATTTGAATGCTTTTTGGGAAGTCTGGAGATCCGCTTCCCTGCCAGGATATCGGCAGCATTTATAAGAGCTGCCCTGATGCCCTCGGGAGCGATAATACCGTCAACACAGCCATGCTGAGCAGCAGCAGCGGCGGAAGCCTCTTCCCTCTCGTATTTTGCGGCAAGCTCATTTCTTTTTGCGTTAAGGTCGTCAGCGCCCTTGAGCTCGTCATGATGCAGGAACTCAACAGCTGCAAGCGGTGCAAGAGGTGAGATCACAGCATCAGGCACTGCAAACACCATATCAGCATTGGCGCCCTTGCCCGCAAGAGCGATATAAGCCGAACCGTAAGCCTTGCCTGTTACAACTGCAAGCTTGATCGTTGTCGCCTCAGCATAAGCGTGAGCAAGCTTTGCCATGCTCTTTACAGCACCCGCGGCCTCGGTATCATCATCGGCAGCGAAGCCCTCTGTATCGATAAAGGTAACAACAGGTACTGCAAAAGCATCACAGGTACGGACAAAACGTGCAAGCTTGGAAGCATCATCGGCAGTAAGCTTTTCGGCAGACTTATTTGTCGCCAGTACACCTACGGCAGAACCGTTAAGAGAAGCAAACGCAGTATATGCGGCATTTCCGTAATCGGCATATACCTCTGTAACGCTCTCAGCATCGAAGACCGCCTTTGCGATCCCCTCGGCATCGCTGCCGACAGCAGTATCGGGAGCATCAAACTCAAACACGGGAACGGGCGAGAGATTGTTGAGCGGCAGCTTCATCAGCAGCGCTTTAGCAGCTTCAACAGCAGCCTTATCATCCTCGCACACAAGAGCAGCCGTACCGTTCTTTGCTGCATTCTCGGCAGGATTCTTTATACCGCTGTTGGAAGCGACATAAAGCTCTGCATTTTTCGTAAGTACAGTAAGATCGGCGCTCTCGGCAAGCATTGCGGCAGCGCCCGAGCAAACGCCTGCAACAACAGCTATCTGCGGAACAACACCCGAAAGATTGCTGCTCCACATAAGCAGCTCGCCATATGCATTCATAGCCGCAAAGCCGTCATTCAGATCTGCACCGTTAGAATCGTATATCCCGACCACGGGAACACCCGTCTTAGCAGCAAGATCAAAAAGCTTTGTGATCTTGTCGGCCTGCACCTTGCTCATCGCACCTCCCTTAACGGCAGGGTCCTGCGCAAAAGCATAAACGGGTTCACCGTTGCAATAACCGTAAGCAGTCACTACCCCGCTCAGCTCCGAGCCTGAGACAGCAAACTGATCGAGCTCTGTAAATGACCCGTCATCAAACAAATATGTCAGTCGTTTTCCCGCAGCGGAATCCGCAGCACTCAGCTGCTGAAGCTCTGCAAGAGTCAGATTTTTCTGAGACATACAGTTTTTTCCTCCATTCAATTATAATCGGGCCGTGCTCCATGATTACCGCAAGCCCATAACAATACATTTTAATTATACTCTTATTCGTAAAGATTTACAAGAGCATTTCGGGCCGTAATCAGACTTTTTACAATTTCGTAACAATTGTCATTTGATGATTTGTAAAAAAATAATGAACAGCCTTGACAGTTCATATTGCTGTATAGTATAATATATTAAACAAAATATATGCTTAAATGCAGTGAAGGGAAAAAAGGCCTGCTGTTTCAGTCAAAGAGAGCTGCCGTTTGGTGAAAGGCAGTAAGGGCAGTATGCTATAACTCGTCCCCGAGCAGATAAAATGAAAGCCCAGTAGTTTTATACGGGTGCTCCCGTTACAGAGCACGCATTGTCAGATGCGGCAGAGGCACAGGCGGTGACGTGTGTGCAAATGAGAGTGGTATCACGGGTATATGCTCGTCTCTTACAGGAGACGGGCTTTTTTATATGATCGGTGATCCGAAGCTTCAGATCAAATCTTTTAAATATTGTATGGAGGTAAGTGTTATGATGAACGCAAGCAAGTATCAGAGAGGCTATTTCATGCCTCCCTACCCCTGTCTCAAATGGGCGCAGAAGGAGTATATCGACAAGCCGCCGATCTGGTGCTCGGTCGATCTCAGAGACGGCAATCAGGCGCTGATAATCCCTATGAGCCTGGAGGAGAAGCTTGAATTCTTTGCCAAGCTCGTTGATATCGGCTTCAAGGAGATCGAGATAGGCTTCCCTGCCGCTTCCGAAACGGAATATGAGTTCTGCCGCACGCTCATAGAAAAGGATCTTATTCCCGATGATGTTACCATTCAGGTACTGACTCAGTCGAGAGAGCACATAATAAAGAAGACTTTTGAGGCGATAGACGGCGCTAAGAATGCGATAGTGCATCTTTATAATTCGACCTCTTATGCTCAGCGCGAGCAGGTGTTCCGCAAGAACAAGGAGGAGATCAAGGAGATCGCCGTTTCGGGTGCTAAGATCTGCGAGGAATACCGTAAAAATGCCCGCGGCAGGATCATCTTTGAATACTCCCCCGAAAGCTTTACAGGCACGGAGCCCGAATATGCGCTCGAGGTATGCAACGCTGTGCTCGACGTATGGCAGCCGACCCCCGACAGAAAGGTAATAATCAATCTTCCCGTTACTGTTGAGATGAGCCTGCCTCACGTTTACGCATCGCAGATAGAGTATATGTGCGAGAACATGAAGTACAGAGAGAATGTTGTTGTATCGCTCCACCCGCACAATGACCGCGGAACGGGTGTTGCCGATTCCGAGCTCGGTATGCTTGCGGGCGCTGACCGAATCGAGGGCACCTGCTTCGGCAACGGTGAAAGGACAGGCAACGTTGATATCGTTACTCTCGCGCTCAATATGTTCACCCACGGAGTAGACCCCAAGCTTGACTTCTCTGATATGCCATCACTTGTAGAGATATATGAAAGGGTAACGAGAATGAAGGTCTACGAAAGGAGCCCCTATGCAGGTCAGCTCGTGTTTGCGGCATTCTCGGGCTCACATCAGGACGCTATCGCAAAGGGCATGAAGTGGCGCGAGGAAAAAGACCCCGACCACTGGACCTGCCCCTATCTTCCGCTTGACCCCAAGGATGTCGGCAGAGAATACGACGGTGATGTTATCCGCATCAACTCGCAGTCGGGCAAGGGCGGCATCGGCTTCCTGATGGAGAAGAAATACGGCTACAATATGCCCAAGAAAATGCGCGAGAACTTCGGCTATGCAGTCAAAGATATCTCAGATCATCTGCATAAGGAGCTTATGCCCGATGAGATCTACAAGATATTCAAGGAGAATTATCTCAACATCGACACTCCCGTCAAGGTGCTTGAATCGCACTTCAAGCAGGACGCTGACGGCAGGATATCGGCTCAGGTAACAATATCCCAAAACGGCGAAGAAGCCAAGCTTTACACCGCACGCGGCAACGGTCGTCTCAATGCCGTAGCCAATGCTCTCAAGCAGGCGACGAACGTTGACTTCACACTTGAAAGCTACGACGAGCACGCACTGGAGCGTCACTCAAATTCCGAAGCGGTATCCTATGTGGGCATATCTGCCAACGGCAAGACAGTATGGGGCGCAGGCAGACATACGGATATTATCGTGTCATCTATTTATGCACTGCTTTCGGCAATAAACCATATAATCAAGTAAAGCACTACAGAAAAGCGGCAGAACAGTCTGCCGCTTTTTTTGTGTCAAAGATCGCTGCCGCCGAATAGGATATAATCAGGGGGTGGCGGATATGCAGATCTACAAAGGGAGTGAACGGATATATCTTGAGCTTACCGAGCGTGAGGCAAAGGAGGCGGGGCTCGACTACAGCTCATTTGGGAGAGGGAATAAGCCAACGGAAAGATTCCTGTCGGCAGTCATAGAGCTGCTGCGTAACAAGGAGCTGCTTGACCGAAAGAGCGGAAAGCTGGATATAGAAGTTGCGGAAACAGACAACGGACTTTCTGTATCTATAAGCAGCTCGATCCGAGTCGGGACAGAGGTAATGATCTTCAGCGACCCGACCGACATAAGCCAGGCAGCGTCTATCCTCGGCAAATACGGCAAGCCGTACACCGAACTCTGGAAATTCAGCGGAGGATATGCCATTATCGCAGAAAGCCCCAGGATCGACAGGCAGCCGCAGAAAAAAATACAGGCAGCAAAAATAAGAGAGTACGGCAGTTTCCTTACCGACTCTCTTTCTGAAATTATATGAATACTATCTCAGTGAATCAACAGCAGCAGAAAAATCAGCGCTTCCGAAAAGATAAGAGCCCGACACAAGCACATTAGCGCCTGCCTGCTTTACAAGTGATGCAGTCTCTCCGTTGATGCCGCCGTCCACCTGTATGTCAAGGTCGATGCCGCGCTCATCGGCAAGCCTTCTCACCTCGGTGATCTTGCCGAGCGTCTCGCTCATGAACGGCTGCCCGCCAAATCCGGGCTCCACAGTCATGACAAGCACCATATCTGCCTTGCCGAGATACGGCACTATCTCACTGACAGGAGTAGCGGGCTTGATAGCGATACCTGCCCGCTTTCCGAGACCGTGTATCATATCTATCGCAGCAGCCGTATCCTTGCAAGCCTCTGTATGAACTGTGATGAGCGAAGCACCGAGCTCACAGTAGCGTTCGATATATCGTGCAGGCTCGGTCACCATCATATGTACATCTATCGGTATACTTGCTATCTCACCGACGCATTGCAGCACAGGTCCGCCAAAGCTGATACTCGGGACAAACAGCCCGTCCATTATATCAAAGTGCAGCCAGTCACAGCCGCCTGCGGCAGCGCGTTCGCAGTCTCTGCCGAGATTTGCAAAATCAGCAGAAAGCAGCGATGCCGAAACAATGATCTTATTCTTCAAGTGATTCACCCTATCTAATTAATAATCAAGCCTGCTCGTCAAGTGTCAGGTCATAGGACGGGATAAACTCGGCGAGGAACATCTCTGCCTCCTCGCAGTCAAGCTTGTGGATAGCTGCAAGCGTGCTCACCTCGGCAGAGCGGAAATCCTCATTGCCCATTCTGCGTTCCTCTATGCATTTGATGAGTGCCGAGAGCTTGTCAGCAGCCTTGACCAGCCGCCAGAGATCACGTTCCTCATCGGTGTGTCTGAAAATACTTACATATTCCTCACGCAGATCATCGGGAAGATAAGAAAGCATCTGCCTCTCGGCATTTTCCTCGATCTCGTTGTAAACGGATTTGATCTGCTTATTATAGTATTTTATCGGAGTAGGCAGATCACCCGTGATGATCTCAGTAGTATCATGATACATTGCAAGCAGTGCGGCACGCTCGGCGTTATAGCTCTTGGCAAGCCGCTTGTTTCCGAGCAATGCCAGCGCATGAGCTATGAATGCCACCTCAAGAGAATGCTCCGACAGGTTTTCGCTGATCGTATTCCGCATCAGAGCCCAGCGGTCTATATATTTCATTCTTGATATCATTGCGAAGAATTTGTAATCCATACTATCACCTTGTACATTATAGCACTAAAACGCTTTCGTGTCAAATTAATATTATATGTCCAAACGGTATAGATCAAAGAGGATATTCCCAATGACTGAGAATATCCTCTTTTTATAGGATGTATAGAAGATGAGAGCTTATCAGTACGGCAGCTTTGATGATGTTATCAGCGACTTGTCTGCATTGTCCAAGCAGATCACATCAAAATCGGGATCGCCTGTGTTAAGATACACTCCGTCAACCTTGCCGCCATTGCAGCTGAACACAATAGATACTTTACCGAAATAATATAACTTATCACAGTATTTTATCTCACCGGATTCTGTCGGGACCACTATCATCGATGGGTCAGTCTTCGGCACATAGCTCCTGTCGCAGAGCAGTTCAAGCACCTCGTCCGCCTTATCCTTATCCATTCCGATCTCCGCGGCAAAAGCAGCGTTTCTTGCCCGAATCACATTGGTGATCTTCTCGACCTCATCGGGATCCATGTCGTCCGAGATGTCTGACCCGCCGCTGTTATATTTGTTATTCAACGTCATATACTGAAGGAAGCCGTCTATAGTCAGCACATCGATGTATCTCAGCTTCTGCCATTCCCCGAGCCTTGGATCAAAAATGCCGATATCCTCCAGCCTGTCGTCGATCATATGAAATCTTGCTTTCCGACTGCCGAAGCTGTATATCTCATATCCGTTTTGTATCTCATCGGGCTCTCCCATTACTTTTCTTATTGCGCTGTCATCGATCTTTACGTTCATACTCAGCAAATTCTTGAAAGACATAAGCTTCGTCATCATCGCCTGCAGATCGGCATCGGGAGCCTCCATCGTTTTCCCGTCAGAGTAGTCATAGTATACAAAGGGCTTCAGCCTTACAAACTGTGCTTCATCGGGCGGAAACAGATCGACCGCAATTACGCTTAAACGATCAAAATCAGAGTAACAGTTATACTCAATTGACAAACCTACATCGCCGAACATATAAAAATGCCTGTAATATCTCTGCCCGTCCGAGACAAGAGTGTACTCGATCCTGTCGGAAAGCTCGGTAAGCAATTTTTTTGCCTCTGCGCCGCCGATGCCTATATAAAGCTTGTCTGCCGCGGCGAGAGCGCGCTGCATATCATTCTCGGGCTCGGGATCGGCTATCTTCTCAGCAGATGTACGGGAAGATATTTCCTCTGCCGCAAATGACCCTTCTTCGGAAACGGGCGGTCTCATCACCCGCAGCGAGTAGATCACCCCAAAGGCTATAAGCACCGCAAATACGGCAGCAGCGACGACCTCAAGCCTTCTGTTTTTAACATATGAAACGGAATGCGGGGCACCATCGCGGGTATTGCTATCCGAAAGATCGTCGCTGTTAAGTGCCGCTTCAAGCACCCTGTTTACAACGGCCGCATCAGGTTCCAGACGGTTTCTCATAGAACTAAATATTTCTTTATTCAAAATACTCGCCCTCCAATCTCTTTTTCAAAAGCTTCCTTGCACGCATAAGACGCATCTTGACAGCACCTTCGTCAATACCGAGTATCTCTGCTATCCTGCCGATCGGGATATCCTCAAAATAAAAGAGATAAACAGGTGTCCGCAGCTTTGGTCTGAGGCTCAGAACAGCCTCCCAGATATCGTTCTCTGCCTGAGATGAGAACTCAACAGCGATATCCTCGCCCGCACCCTCGACCTTATCGACGCGCGTATTCCATATGCTGAATAACGATCTCTTGCAGCAATTCAGAGTGGTGCGGATAAGCCAGGCTCTTAGCTCCTGCTCACTGCCGCATCGGGGTGATTTGCGGTAGTAGGTGAGAAAGACCTCCTGAAAAACATCATCCGCATCACTGCGGTTTTTGAGCTGAGAGACAGCAAGGCCGTAAACTGTCTGCTTATATTTTTCCATTACGTTCACGAACTCGGCAGAAGCCTGACCGTTTTCGATCTCACTCATCTCTCTCACCCCTCTGTAATAATATCACTCATTTATTCCGAAAAGTAACAGCTTTTACTGATTATTGTATAAATGCACAAACAGATACACTTTCGGTTGTGCATTATAGCAAAAGCAAAGAGCTTGCCAAAAGACAAGCTCTTTACCAATTATCAATTATAAATTATAAATTATAAAATATCAATTATCATTCACCGATCAAAATGAGTATTAAACCTGAACGATACTCAACAGCACACCTGCCGCAACAGCCGAACCGATAACGCCTGCAACATTCGGTCCCATTGCGTGCATCAGCAGATAGTTGGTGGGGACCTCCTCCTGACCGACCTTCTGCGAAACTCTCGCAGCCATAGGAACAGCAGAAACACCCGCAGAACCGATAAGCGGATTGATCTTTCCCTTGGAAACAACATACATCAGCTTTCCGAGCAGTATACCGCAGGCAGTACCGATCGAGAATGCTATAACACCGAGCAGGATGACCTTACCGAACGAAAGTGTGAGTATCTTATCCGCACGAGTGGTAGCGCCTACAGAAACGCCGAGGAAGATAGTGATAATATTCATCAGCTCGTTCTGTGCGGTCTTTGCGATCCTGTCGCAGCAGCCGCTTTCTTTTAGCAGGTTGCCGAACATCAGCATACCTACCAGCGGAGCGGCAGAAGGCACCATAAGCGAGATAATAACAGTTACAAGTATCGGGAAGATCAGCTTTTCTATCTTGGAAACACTCCTAAGCTGACCCATAACGACCGAACGTTCCTTCTTGGTAGTCAGCGCCCTCATGATCGGCGGCTGGATTATAGGCACCAGAGCCATATAAGTATAAGCAGCCAGCGCTATGGTACCGACACCTATCGTATCGGTCTTTGATAGCAGCTTTGAAGAAACGTAAATAGCGGTGGGTCCGTCTGCACCTCCGATAATAGCGATCGAGCCGCACTCGGCAGCCGACATATTCAGCAGAGCCGCTCCGATAAATGTGAAGAATATACCGCCCTGAGCCGCAGCACCGAGCAGGAAGCTCTTGGGGTTGGCGATCAGCGGTCCGAAATCTGTCATCGCACCGATGCCGAGGAATATGAGCGGCGGATAGATCTGCAATTTTACACCCATATATAGGATATCCAGCAGTCCTCCGTGCTGTAGTATTCGCCCATAGTCGATGTAATGGCTGTTAAGCTCACCCGAGCGCTCGGGAATGTTTTCAAGATATTCCCAGTATTCGGGATGATACATTTCTGCGAAAGGCAGATTGGTCAGCAGCATACCGAACGAAATCGGCAGCAGCAGAAGCGGTTCAAAGCCCTTGGCTATCGCAAGATACATAAACAAAAATGATATAAGTATCATTATTATGTTTTTCCAGCCGCCGTCAGCAAGAAAGCCTGCAAATCCTGATTCAGCTGCAAGGTCGGCCATAGTATCCAAAAAACTGTCTATAATACCCAATTTATCAACACTATCCTTTCCTTACAGACTAAAACGGTCTGGTATTATCCGCTATACCCGCAGCAGCCCATGCAGAGCGGGTACCCTTGGCGGTCTTAATGCTTCTGAGCGCAAGCTTTTTGCCGCTTGCGGCACTCATCGCTGCTATAGCAGCCGCTATAACAGCAACTACCTCTTCTTCGATGCCGTCCTCGATCTCGGGCTCCTTTTCACGCCTTACGACCTCTGCCATAGGCTTTGCTTCACCCTTAGCGGCCTCTTTAAGCTTAGCCTCTGCCTCTGCCTTAGCCTTGGCAGCCTTGCTTTTATTCACGGTATCAAATATCTTGCCGTAAATAGAAACGCATATTATCAGCAGGATAAGGCCGATAAATACCACGACGAGGCCTGTAACAACGACCGAAGTGATCGTTCCGCCGCTCAGGCTCTTATCGGTGCCTTTCAGCATCAGCTCGGGAGCGGTGTTAATCAGCTCACTCATAGAAATCACACTCTCTCAAAAAATATTGATATTAATTATATATCCATCCGCACAAAGCGGCAGCACAAAATTACCCATACAAATTTATTATACACCAATCCATCACAAATTACAAGACCCGTTAATACATTTTTTACATATTGATTTGTATATTTTACAAAAAGAATACTCATCGTTCCCCGATGATATTTCAAAGGATTATTCCCACCTTGGCAAGGGCTTTTTTCAGCGTATCGGTATCGAGCCCGAAATAGTCGCTTTTATCCGTCCTTTTTTCAAACTCAACGCGGGTAAAGAACACATAGTTTTCGGTCAGCTCACTGTCCGAGTAGATATGCGCCATGATATACTGATTCTTCACAGCATAATAGTTTACGGGCTTCAGCTTTAAGATAGCGCGGCTGTCGGTCCTCATATCATTCATCAGCTCGGCAAAATCTGTGTCTACATAGCTGATCTGTCGGCATTTCATATCCTTGATCTTCTGTTTGATCGGTGAATCTCCCTCTGATCGTCTCTTTTTAAAAAACAGCATAGCTTTGCACTTCCCTTCCGATACAAAATCATCAATGCATACTGCATCACGCTGAGGTCTTCCGCACAAAGCGTGTGTGCGGTGCTGTCAATAAAATTATAACACATACATATGTCAAGGTCAACCCCGTTATCCCTACTCTAAACATCAGAACAGACCGCTGCTAACAAAACAGCCGTGAAACGGGAATGCGACCCGAAACACGGCTGTTCTGCCCTATAATTCTATAGACAATGGGCTTCAGCCCATTTCCGAAATAAGCTCATTTGTGAACCTTCCCGCTTCCATAGGTTTTCCGAAGCGGAAGCCCTGTGCGATCTCGCAGCCGATAGCTTCAAGGAAATTTACCTGACTCAGCTTCTCAACCCCCTCGGCTATTACCTCCATGCCGAGCTCAACTATCGTATTGACGATATTTCTTATAACGATCTTGGCATTTTCTCCGTGTTCCTCTATGGAGTCAACAAACGATTTATCAAGCTTTATCATATCAACGCGGATATCCTTCAGCATATTCAAAGAGGAATAACCCGTGCCGAAATCATCTATCGAGACACCGAAGCCTCTGCTCCTCATTTCCTTGATGAACGCAAGCATCGCATCGTAGTCCTCGTGACATGAAGTCTCGGTCAGCTCTATCTCTATGTACTTGGCAGGGATACCGTAATACTTCAGAACATCATGTATATCGTCTGCAAGACGGGTGTTATGCAGATGAATTTTGGAAAAATTCACGGAGACCCGAACAGGGCATATTGAATTATCCAGCCAGTAACGTATCCAGATGCAGGTATGCTTCAGCATATAAAAGTCCAGATCGCAGATCGCACCGCTGCGTTCGAGCACAGGCACAAAATCATTGGGCGGGACTATCATGCCGCCTCTGTTCCAGCGCACAAGTGCTTCACATCCGCAGAGCCGCCCCGTATCCATTCTGACCTTCGGCTGGAAGTAAACATTGAACTCCTCGTTTTTGAGCGCCTCGGGGAATACCGCCATTATCTCATTCTCGGTCGTTGACTGCTTAAATATCTCAGGTGTAAAGTATACGACCCTGTCATTCAGCGACTGCTTTGCGGCAGTATAGGCCATTGAAGCAGAGTTGAGTATATCGTTCATCGTATCAATCATACCGATCTTATAAACGCCGACCTTTGCAGTCAGATCAAATCTGATGAAATCACGCAGCACTATCGGGATGCTGCCTGTTTGTCTGATAAACGACGGTGCCTTCTCGTCCCTGACAAAGGCAATAAAATTATCGCCGCCAAGCCTTGCGATCGTGCCGTCCTCAGCGATCTCCGAAAGTCTCTCGGCATACATTTTCAGCACCTTGTCACCTGAGCGGGTGCCGATATTCTGGTTGATGAATTTGAAATTTCTGATATTCAAAAAGACAGCGGTATATCCGCCGATCTTGCCGTTGAGCAGATTTTTCTCGCAGTATCTTGCCAAGCCCTGACGGTTAAGAACGCCCGTAAGCTGGTCACGCACGGCAAGGTTATGCACCTCGGTGAATGCTCTGGTCTTAGCACAAAGGACAAAAAGAGTATCAAGCAGGAATGAAACGGCATCATTTTCGTCATCGTCCCAGACATGACCGCTGGAGGGATAAAGAGTAATAAGCACATTCCCGTTATCGTGCGTTTTATACCTGCGCTCGATCTTGCCCGCGGTATTGTAATAAGGCTCGGTAAAGACTGTATACTGCCTTGAATCGGTCCCGAGCTCTTCCAAAGAGAAATTTGCATCCACCTCAAAATCGAGCCTGCCGAGAGAGATCTCCTTGCTTATCATAGGTATAGAATCGCCGAGCAGCTTTATAAGCTCACTGAGCGTTTCCGCCCGAGTCAGTACGCCGCTGAAAAACTTACGAAATCCCGAACTGCAAAGAACTCCGTCCATTATATCACTCCGAAATATGATACATACAATTAGTTAAAAAATCTTATTATAGATATAATATCATTTTTCCCCTTATTTGTCAACTGTCTATTTGTAGATTAGTAATAGATTTAAGCATCTGCTTTTGTGAATTTTGCTTAAACGTTTTCGGAACAAAAAAATCCTGCGTTCTTAACGATATTGATAAAATACACTTGAAATATCCGCGCAAATGAGTTATAATAGTATTGAATATAAATATTACCGAGAGGAGCAGTGAAAATGGGTCTGAAATTCCGGGTCAATACCAAGCCCGAAAAAGCAATTATTTCTGCCGCTGCCGCGTTAATGCTTTCGATCGTCTTTGACGGAAAGAAGAAAAAGATGCGAGGCTCGAAGAAATACCGCAGCTTTCCAAAACGGATAGTAAAGAATTACAAGCTTGTAGACGGACTGTTGAAAAAGACCGCAGCCAAGGAACTTTATTCAAATAATGAACACTTCAAGGATCCCAAGCTTGATGCCATGACGATCGAGAACGGAGAGTTTATTGATATATGACTAAATATCTTACGGCTTATCGGGCATTTATCCTGAAATGCCTTGATGACGACAGCACGGATTTTGAAAGGCTGCTCGATTATCACAGGGAGCATATCCGCTTTTTTATGCATGAACGTTTTATCCACCTTATCGTGATGGTGCTGTTTGCACTTGCAACAGTTGCCTGCTTCCTTGTGATAGCAGTTTCCGAAAAAATCATCCTGATACCTCTGGCTATAGCACTTATGTGCCTGCTGATACCGTATATCAAGCATTACTATTTTCTTGAAAACACCGTACAGGCGCTGTATAAGGATCACGAGAGGATCTATGAGAAGGTATACGGGTTCCCGTCCGTGGACTGGAGAGAGCCATGAGCTTTGAAAAATACACGAAGGAGACATGGAAGGGCAGTGTGCTCACCGCTCCCCTGCCGCCTGTTCTTGTGAGCTGCGGTACAGTTGAGCAGCCGAATGTTCTGACAATAGCGTGGACGGGTGTTCTGTGTACTCAGCCGCCTGTGACGTATATTTCCGTCAGACCCGAGAGATATTCATATCCTATTATCAGGGACAGCGGGGAGTTCGTTATAAATCTGCCGACAGCTGAGCTTGTAAGAGCGATCGACCGCTGCGGAGTAAAGAGCGGCAGAAATACGGACAAGCTTGCAGATACGGGTCTTACGGTATCACGGTCGAGTGAGGTCAATGCTCCGCTGATAGATCAGTCGCCCGTGAATCTCGAATGCAGAGTGAGAGAGATCATACCGCTCGGGACGCACGATGTTTTCATAGCAGATATTGTAAAGGTAAATGCTGCCAGAGAGCTGCTCGATGAAAACGGCAGGCTCGCTCTTGAAAAGGCGGGGCTGCTTGCGTATGCTCACGGAGAGTATTTTGCCCTCGGAAAGAAGCTCGGCAGCTTCGGGTATTCTGTAAGAAAGAACAAACACAGGCGCAAGGGGAAATAACACTATGATAGGTTTAGCTGCTGCCTGCGCTGCACTTGCAGCTGTAAGGCTGGCGTTCCCGATCAAAGCAGAAGCCTGGTTCTCTGTTACTCACAGAGATATCACCGGCAAGGCACTGCGGCTTATCGAAACAGACGGCAGGCGGAAGGCAGTGCAGTTTTTCGCGCCGTTTCACAGTGAGCTGCTTGAAGGCTGCACAGAGCCCGATAATTCCGATGATACCGACAGCGGAGCGGGCAAGCATTACTACTCCTGCACGGACAGCAAAGGCAGAGCGCTAAAGACCGCAGGCGGGTACTATAAAAACCGCCTTGGAAGATATGCTCCGTCGGCACGAACGCTGCTTGAAGAGAACTTTACTGCGGCATTATGCCTTTACAAAAGCGGAATGATCCCTGAAGCGATGAGGTATATCGGTCGGGCTGTGCATTTTGTTGAAGATATGAGCTGCACCGTACACGTTACCAACTCGGAGTATGATGACAGTGAGACCAATCTGCATCACGCTTATGAGAAGCACATAAACGGGTCATGTTCAAGGGTTACTGCGGAGCATTCGGATAAGCGTCTTGAAAGGAGCTACAGCGGGAGCAGCTTTGAACGCGCAGTTAATAAACTGATAAGCTCGGCGGCAGTACACCTGAAAAGCATATCAACACTTGACAAAAGTGCGTTTGAAGCAGCCGCAGACGTTACATTGAGGCTTGCTCAGCAGAATGCTGCTGCGCTTATGATGCGATTTTACAATGACTGCAAAAGTGACGGAGATAATTATATCCGAAGCGGAGATAAGCTCACGCTGAGAAATGCCGCCACGGGGCTGTATCTGAATACCGAGGGCGGCAGAATATCGGCTCAGGCACATGAAAAGAAAAATGCTTTGAAGCTGCGGGCTGTCATAACACCGAAAGGGACATTTTCGTTTGTGACCGACGACGGTAGGTATCTTGGCTCCGATCTGTCAGAGCTTGTAAAGCAGGACGCAGACGCGAAGAACATACAGTTCAGGCTTGCGGCGGCAGGCAGGGGCAGATTCAGGATCATGGCTGAGGACGAGAGCGGGTTCACAAAAGCACTCGGTGTATCAAACAGAGGGAAGCT
Source organism: uncultured Clostridia bacterium (assembly GCA_946613705.1). Taxonomy (GTDB): domain Bacteria; phylum Bacillota; class Clostridia; order Oscillospirales; family Ruminococcaceae; genus FB2012. Next base: position 701 of record CAMOFU010000026.1, on the reverse strand, counting down.
TACAAGAGAAGGCTTTGACCCGTGTAAAAAAGAACAGGTCTGGATACTGATATAGGCTGTTCAAGATCATCATGCAAGTGACAGCAATATCAGGGTCTGTATTATAAAAGTATCGGGGGATATTTATGGACGAATTTGAAAACAACGATCAGGAGAAGCAGGTCACCGAAAACGAAACTGCTGCCGAAAGTACTGCAGCCGATGAGAGCGCAGAGCAGCAGGAGGGTCCTGCCGCAGTCGTCAGCCGAAAAAAGATCATCGCTGCCTTTGCCGCTATGGGTGTGGTCATCATAGCTCTTATGACAGCGCTTATCATTACCAATACGGGCGGAGAAGAGAAAAAGATCAAAAAGGACACTTCATCGGTCGTGTCGGCGGAGGACATCTCCGCGGGTGATGATGACAGTGAAAGCGATGATAAAAGCGAAGACAGCTCCGACACAGACAGCAAGAATGGATCAAGCAGCTCAAAGGCTGACAAAAGCTCGGGAGCTGACAGCAGCTCAAGATCGGATAAGTCTTCAAAGACCGACAAGAGCGACAGTTCATCAAAAACCGATAACTCGAACGGCAGCAGCTCGAGCAACGGAAACGCAAACAGCTCAAATAACGGAAGCAACGGAAACAACGGCTCAAACGGCGGCAGTAGCGGAAACGGCGGAAGCAGCAGCAATTCCGCTGACAGCCAAGGCACCTCCAAC
>CAMOFU010000025.1 GCA_946613705.1 uncultured Clostridia bacterium | reverse complement strand
GGATCTATTGACAATGCAGCTGTGTTGTGTTATAATTTCTGTAGTCGGGATAAAGGCGATGCAGGACGGTCGATGCTGTATGATGCTGTATATTATAATGTAACACCATAAGATCAAAGACTGTGGATCAAGACGAGAGGTGTATATCTATGATGCCAAGGCTCCTTGCTGCTGCTGCCGCGGCTATGATGCTTCTTACAGGCTGCAGAGGCAAAGCAGAGCCTGAGCGAGAGGTCTGTCGGGTGATTCAACAGGAAGATCACTTGGCAGAGAAAGATGGGAGCTATTGATGGATAATTCTACCTTTGAAGATGTTATTGCCCGCGACGGCAGGCTTATCTACACCAACAGGGGCGACAGCATGATGCCGCTTATCAAGCAGGGCAGAGATCTGCTCGTTATCAGCCGCAAGCCAAAGAACAGACTGAAAAAGTATGACGTACCTCTGTATAAGCGTGACAGCGGACAGTATGTGCTGCACCGTATTTTAAAGGTAAGAAAGCGCGACTATGTTATCTGCGGTGACAACCGCTGGAAGAAGGAATACGGTATAACCGACAGGCATATCATAGGCGTGCTGACTGCTGTTATCCGTAACGGAAAGGAGATCAATGTCACAGACACGAAATACAGGCTCTATGTGCATCTGTGGTGTGATCTGTTCCCTGTGAGGGCGTTTATCGTTCATGTTATCAGTAAACTTAAAAGAACTATCAATAGGAAGTGACTTATGGAAACGACTAAAAAAAGCATTTCGCCGATCAGATCTGTAAAGCGTTTTTATAAAAAAGCAACAAGGCATCTGGTGAATATATATGACGGAAGGCGTGACAAGCGCATCTGCGGATGCTCGCTCGTTGAATATGTTCCCTCGCTTTACAGAGAAACGATGGGCGCAACAGGAAGCCAGTCTACCAGATATTGGGCGCTGGATAAGATGTTTAAAGGCGAACATTTTGATAAGGACGACTCGTTTATCGATGTCGGTTGCGGCAAGGGCAGAGTGCTTGCATATATGGTGAGCAAGAAATATCCATGCTCGATCACGGGCATTGAATTAAATAAAGAAGTTGCCGATTATGCAAAAAGCTGGGCAAATAAATACAGTGAGATCAATATTATCAACGGAAATGCCTTTGATCTTGACTATAATGAATATACAGTTCTGTTTTTGGGCAGGCCTTTTGAGACCGAGATGTTCCATAAATTCATAGATGAGTTGGAGCTTAAACTGAAGCACCCCATAAGGCTTTTCTATTGGTGTGACACTCAAAGCGGTGACTACCTTGAAAACAGAAAGGGCTGGGTACGCAAGCGCCGAAAGATGATAGGTGTAAGCCGTGGTCTGTATATGTATTACAAACCACAGGGCTTTTCACTTTGGGAATATACACCCGATAATGCATCAGATCAGCTTTGAGCCGTTTTTATACAGCAGCACACCGTACAATGTGATAGCTGCGGCGGGGGATTGAGATCTACGGAAAGCGGGAAAGAGATTTAATGGAAAAAGATTCATATTTGAAAGCGATAAAGGATGTTATATACCTTGCGTATTGCGGAGCTGCCGAGCACAGACCGAGCAAAGCAAGAGTGCAGAGCATGGACATATCGGCAGTGTATGAGGCAGCTCAAAGCCATATGCTGACGGCGATCTGCGCTATGTCGCTGGAGACTGCGGGCGTAAAGGACGAGCGCTTCACGCAGGCTATGGCTAAGGCGATACGCAAGAACGTTCAGCTGGATATAGACAGAGCGCAGATACTCGAACGCTTTGAAGAAGCGGGGATATGGTATATGCCGCTGAAGGGGAGTATCATTCAGAAATACTATCCGCGCTACGGAATGCGGCAGATGTCGGACAACGATATCCTGTTTGACAGCAGCCGTGCCTATGAAGTAAAACAGATCATGGAGTCCTGCGGATTCACTGCCGATCATTTCGGCCGCGGGGCTCATGACGTGTATTTCAAAGAGCCTGTCAGCAACTTTGAGATGCACACTTCGATCATTTCACGGTATGACGAGAGAGTTTATGAGTATTATCAGAATGTTAAGGACAGACTTATCAAAGATGATGATAATGCCTGCGGCTACCATTTCAGCGATGAGGATTTTTATGTGTTCATGCTCGCACACGAGCATAAGCATTATTCAAAAGGCGGGACAGGCCTGCGTTCGGTCCTTGATGTATTTGTGTACCTGACAAAGCTCGGCGATAAGCTCGATATGTCATACATCGAGGAAGAGTGCGAAAAGCTCGGGATAGCAGGATTTGAAAGGCAGAGCAGAAGCCTTGCGATGGATCTTTTCGGCGGCAAAAAGCTTACCGATGAGAATAAGAAAATGCTCAGGTATATCATTTTCAGCGGTACATACGGCATGATCGAAAACAAGATAAACAACAATATGGCAAAATACGGGAGCGGAAGGCTTGCGAAGATCAAATATATGCTTGGCAGACTGAAGTTCCCCGTGAGTGAGAAGGATCCGATGTACGAAGCTTATTCAACGTTTTATCCGTGGTTCTATGAGAAAAAATATCGGCTCCCGCTGTTGACAGTTCATCGCTTGTACAGAGGGCTCACAGTAAGCAGGAGAAAAAGTGCGGCCGAGTTCAAGGTACTGTTGAAAAAGAAACGCAGATGAATCCGAGCCTTCGGGGGTCGCGGCAGAAACGGCAGTACAAGTATGCAAAAATATTAAACAGATCACGAGTACAAAAACACGGACAGCTGCTTTCGGGGCAGCTGTCCGTTTTCTCTGTCGGCTGTTCCCAAAAGCTGAAATGACAGCCGAACGCACGGGATACCGATGTGTATTTGAATGCGATCGGTGAAGAGCTGCGATCGCATTGAGAATACGGCGCTTTAATGGGGTTGCTTTTTTAAATGGGATATGTTATAATAAAAAGTAATATCGGCTGATGCCGAAAAAATGATGACCGGAGGCTCTGCTATGACAGATCATGTACCTGCTCACGTTCTTTATTACAATTCCCCCGCCGAGGACTGGAACGATGCCCTTGCGCTCGGCAACGGGCGTATCGGCGCAATGGTCTTCGGACAGCCGCTCTATGAGAGGATATGTCTCAATGAGGATTCACTTTGGTCGGGTGGACCGAGAAAGAGGAACAACAAGTCCGCGCTGCCCAATCTTGACCGCGTGCGCGAGCTGCTTGCTGAGGAGAAAATAGCCGAGGCGGAGGCGATAGTCAACGATGCCTTCTGCGGTACTCCCGTTAATCAGCGCCACTATATGCCGCTGTGCGACCTTAATATAATTCATTTTGCGGATAAGGAATGTGATTATAAAGAACGCTCGCTTGATCTGCGGGACGCTGTCTGCCGAACAGAGTTTGCGGTCGGCGGCTGCACCTTCACTCGGGAAATGTTCATCTCCGAGCCCGATCAGGTTATGGTGATGCGCCTTGCCGCTGATGAAAAGGGCAGGCTGAATGTACGCTTGAAGCTTGACGGGCGCGACGATTATTTTGACGACAATACCCCCGAGGGCGATCATATCCTGTTTTACGGGGCAGAGGGCGGCAGCGACGGGATAGCCTTTGCTGCATACCTGAAGGCAGTGCCCGAGGGCGGTGAGGTGCGGCCATACGGCAGCTTCCTTGAATGTGCGGGCTGCGATGCGGTTACAGTCGTGATCGCGGCACAGACCTCCTTCCGCTGCTCCAATCCGCAGGACAGAGTTCAGTTCGATGCCGAGACGGCCGCAGCCAAGACCTATGACGAGCTGAAAGAGGCGCATATCCGTGACTACAAGGCGCTGTATGACCGCTGCGAGATCACCCTCCCCGACGACAGTGACGGAGCATCTGCTCTGCCGACAAATGAGCGGCTCGAACGTGTGCGCGGGGGCGGGAGAGATCAAAAGCTCACCGAGCTGTATTTCAACTTCGGGCGCTATCTTCTTATTGCCGCGAGCCGTGAGGGAACGCTGCCGACAAATCTGCAAGGCATATGGAACAAGGATATGTGGCCTGCATGGGGCTGCAAGTTCACTATCAATATAAATACCGAGATGAATTACTGGGGTGCCGAGCTCTGCGGTCTGCCCGAGCTGCATACACCGCTTTTCGATCATATCGAGCGTATGCGTCCCAACGGCAGAGTCACCGCGAAGGAGATGTATAACTGCAAGGGCTTCTGCTGCCACCACAATACGGATATCTGGGGCGATACCGCACCGCAGGATCTGTGGATGCCCGCAACCCAGTGGCCTATGGGCGCAGCATGGCTCTGCCTGCATATATGGGAGCATTACAGGTTCACGCAGGATAAGGATTTTCTGTCAGAGAAGTTTGCGACTCTGTGCGAGGCGGCAAGGTTCTTCGTGGATTTTCTTATCGAGGACAGCAAGGGTCGGCTCGTTACATCGCCGTCTGTTTCGCCCGAGAACAGCTATATGACCGAGAGCGGGACTCAGGGAGCGCTTTGTCAGGGGCCGTCTATGGACAGCCAGATCATCCACGAGCTGTTCACCGCGGTGATCGAGGCGAGCGAGATACTCGGCGGGCGCGAGGAGGAGTATGCGGGGCTGCTGCGTTCACTGCGCTCAAAGCTTCCCGAGCCCGAGATCGGCAAGTACGGTCAGATCAAGGAGTGGGCCGAGGACTACGATGAGGTCGAGCCCGGACACAGGCACATCTCGCAGCTGTTCGCACTCTACCCCGCGGATATGATAACCTATCGCGGCACGCCCGAGCTTGCGGCTGCCGCAAGAGCCACGCTTGAACGCAGGCTCGCTCACGGCGGCGGACATACAGGCTGGTCGCGGGCGTGGATAATCAATCACTGGGCACGTCTGCATGACGGCGAAAAGGCAGTCGAGAACATCAAGGCTCTGCTCTCGCATTCGACCAGCAGCAACCTGTTCGATATGCACCCGCCGTTCCAGATCGACGGCAACTTCGGCGGCTCGGCGGGGATAGCCGAAATGCTGCTGCAGTCTCAGGGCGGGGTGATCGACCTGCTGCCCGCACTGCCCGCCGAGTGGAGCGAGGGCAGCTTCAGAGGACTGCGTGCAAGAGGCGGCTTTGAGCTCTCTGCCGCGTGGAGCGGAGGAAGGCTCGCAGAGGCTGAGATCATATCGCACGCGGGGAAGACCTGCACGCTCGTGTGCCCGAAGAATGTGACTGTGACCTGCGGAGGGGAGAAGGTGAGCTTCACCTATGAGAACGGTGCGGCGGCCTTTGAGACCGAAGCGGGAGGAATATATAAAATTGATCTTAGCTACTATAAGAATGTATTCGGTGAATATCGCGGGATACTTGATAAAGATAAGGAACACTGAAAGCTAAGCACGAATTGGAGAGGATCATTTTATGAAACGAACAGGGCTTGCCGTGATAGCGGCAGCTTTGCTGCTCACAGGCTGCGGGACGGCTATCGGCGAGAATGACAGTATAGCCGAGGTCGTTACGACCGCCGATACTACAGCTGAGGTGACGGAGACCGTATCTGCCGCCGACAGCGAGGAGGAGAGCACATCGGTACTCACAGCCCCCTCTGAAAAGACGATAGTTTCGGAGGAGCCTGTATACAAGAAGTTCTCGAAGACCTTTGAGGCAGAGGAGCTGAAGCTCGAGGACGGGATGAAGACCGCCAAGAAGCGAAGCGGGTATTCGGGAAAGGGCTATGTTACGGGGCTTGATGCATCGCATACGGCTGTGTTCTCGGCCGAGATACCCGTAAGCCAGTATTACAATATCTCTGCGGCAGTGGCGGCAGACACCTCAAGCAGCTGCACGATAACTGTCGGCGGAGTCACGGCGGGAGACTTCAAGGTGAGCAAGGGCAATGATTTCACGCTCGTGACGATGAAGAACATATACATCGAGAAGGGGACCGAGGATATAGCATTGCTCACCTCAAAGGGCAAGGTCGAGCTGGATTACATAAAGGTCGAGGCCAGCAGCGATGTCAAGGAGCTGCAGCTGGGGCTCAAGGGCTCGAAGCTGATAAACAAGAATGCCGATTACAACGCTCAGGCGCTTTACAATTACCTTTGCGAGAGCTACGGCAGCAGAGTGCTGACAGGTCAGCACGACACGGTCGGTTCCATGACGGAGACAAGAAAGATATACGAGCTGACCGAGCGGTTCCCTGCGATACGCTTCGGCGATCTTATGCCCTTTACGCAGGATATGATAATCGGCGAGAATGAGCTGGAGTATGCCGAGCGCTGGGCAGATGAGGGCGGAATAGTCAGCTATATGTGGCACTGGTATTCCCCGACGGACGGCAGCAGCTGTTATGCCGACGAGACGGACTTTGACATTACCAAGGCCGTCACGAAGGAGAAGATCTATTCGCTTTCCGACAAGGAGCTTGTAAAGCTGCGTCAGTCGGGAAAGATCAGCGAGCAGTGCCTTGCGATCGTGCGGGATATCGACAAGATCTCGGAAAAGCTCGGCGAGCTTCAGAAGAAGGGGATAGCAGTTATCTGGCGGCCGCTGCACGAGGCATCGAACGGCTACTTCTGGTGGGGACACGACAAGGAGTCCTACCTGTGGCTGTGGAAGCTGCTGTATCAGCGGCAGACCGAGTACCATAAGCTCAACAACCTTATCTGGGTATGGTCGGCGCAGGACGCGGGCTGGTATGTAGGGGACGAGCTGTGCGATATAATCTCGGTGGACATCTACGATCAGGGAAATGTTGACGGGCAGGTCGAGAAGCTGCTGTATATGAAGGATATAACCTCCAAGAAGCCGATAGCGATGAGCGAGTGCGGTACGACACCCTCGATACAGTCGATCGCCGATCTGCACGCCTTCTGGAGCTACATAGGGCAGTGGGGCGGAAGCTATCTGCTCGGCGAGGACGGAGAGCTGAATGAGGAATACAATACCCTCGAATCGCTGGTCAAGTTCTATTCAAATGACCTGACCGTAGCGCGGGACGAGCTGCCCGACCTCAAAGCACGGGCGATGGAGCTTGAAGCAGCCGCAAGAGATGCTGCCGCAAAGCCCGCCGAAACGACCGCAGCGGCAGACGAAAAGGCTAAAGAAAAGGAAACGAAAAAAACAACGGGTTCAACTACCACGAAGAAGTCTGCCGATGAGTCGGAGAAAAAGACGACGACCAAAAAATCTGCCGACAGCACAGGTGAGGAATAATAACGGCCGAACGGCTCTGCCGCACATCACGGTGCAAGCAGAGCCTTCGGACTTTGTGTTTTGATCGGCACTTGATGATATGCAGGTAATTATAGAACGGAGTGATCGCAATGAGCAGGAATACTTACTCGGGACTGAAGGATATACCCCGCGGGAACGCGCCCGAGCAGCTGACAGAGGGCTGCCTTGTGCTTGAAGGCGGTGCATTCAGGGGCGTTTATACTAACGGTGTTATAGATGCGCTGATGCAGGAGGGGCTGTGCTTCCGCACGACCTACGGTGTGTCTGCGGGGGCTATGAACGGGATAAACTACGTCGCGGGGCAGATAGGCCGCTCGGCAAGGGTCAATCTGAGATACAGGAAGGACAGCCGCTATGTAGGCAAGGAGGCACTCAGGGCTAACGGCGGGATCATCGGATTTGATTTTGTGTTCGGTGATCTGGAGGGAATAGAGAAGCTGAATGAAGAGCGCCTGATGAGCAGGGATACGGAGTTCTTCCCCGTGGCGACCTGCATGGAAACGGGCGAGGCAGTTGCATTTGAAAAGGGCGATGACATAGACAGGCTGTTCAAGGCGGTGCAGGCCTCGGCCTCGATGCCGTTCGTATCAAGGGCGGTCGAGATAGACGGCAGGCATTACCTCGACGGCGGCTGTGCCTGCAAGATACCCTACAGATTTGCGCTGGAGAGGGAGTTTGAAAAGGTGATAGTCGTGCGGACACGTCCCCGCAGCTACCGCAAGCCGATGAAGCCCTCGCGCAGGCTCACCGCAGGGAGCGTGGTATACAAGGCATATCCCGAGTTTATCGAACAGCTGGAAAGATCGGATTACAGCTACAACCTGCAATGCGACGAGCTTCAGCTGCTTGAAGCAAGGAAGCGCATCTTCGTGATAGCGCCGAGCAAGCCCGTTACGGTCAGCCGACTTGAGGGTGATCTTGAAAAGCTGGGTGAGCTTTATCAGCTGGGCTACAACGATACAAGGAACAGGATCAGCGAGCTGAGGGAATACCTCGAAGGCTGATGATCCGAACAGAGTGCGGCAGGGCGGCTGTCTCCCGCACCGAATAAGGAGCTGCCTATGGAGTGGAAAACGATACGCTATCACAACGGAAGTGAATACAGGGGCGAGCTCAGCGCGAACGGAAAAAGGCACGGGTTCGGAATGTTTCGGTATGCCGACGGGAGCGTTTATTCGGGCGACTGGTGCAATGATAAGCGCGAGGGCATCGGTACCATGAGCTTTGCGGACGGTGACAGGTATTCGGGCAGCTGGAAAAACGACAGAGCCGATGGCACGGGAGTTTACAGCCATTCCTCGGGGCACGTTTACGAGGGCGATCTCAGAAACGGCAAGCGCCACGGTCACGGAAAAATGACATCGCCGAACGGTGATGTATATGACGGCGAATGGCGCATGAACGAACGCTACGGATACGGCACCTTTAAATGGAACGACGGCACCGAAGCAGTTTTCGAGGGGTACTGGATAAACGACCGCCGAGAGGGCTTCGGCAGGATCAGCGTTCCCGATGACTACAGCTATGAGGGCGACTGGGAAAACGACCGAATGTCGGGTCACGGAAAACTGAGCCTCAGCAACGGGCAAAGCTACGAGGGTCAGTTCATTATGGGAAGGATCACGGGCAAGGGCAAATACATCTTTTTTGACGATGTCTGCTACGAGGGCGAATGGACTGACGGCGTGCGTGAGGGCAGAGGATGCATGAAGCTGCCCGACGGGAGCTTTTACGACGGAGACTGGAAGGACGATACCATAAGCGGCAGCGGCAGAATGACATATCCGAGCGGCGGGGTATACGAAGGCGAGTGGAAGCAGGGTATGCGTCAGGGGCAGGGCACAATGCTTTATCCCGACGGCAGCAGATATGAGGGAGAATGGTATTTCGGACTGCGCGACGGTACGGGCAGACTTACCGCATCGGACGGCAGAGTGATATACGACGGCAAATGGAAGAATGACATTCCCGATGAATGATAAGGAGGGGCAGTATGTACAAGGCAAACGATAAGCGATACGACACGATGCAGTACCGCAGATGCGGCAGGAGCGGCTTGAAGCTCCCTGCGGTATCGCTCGGACTGTGGCAGAATTTCGGCAGGGGCTCGAGCCTTGCCAATGCCGAGGCTATGTGCCGCACGGCATTTGACCTCGGTATAACTCAGTTCGATCTGGCGAACAATTACGGTCACCCGTACAACGGTACGGCAGAGGAGAACTTCGGGCTGATACTCGACAGCGGCTTGCGTGCCTACCGCGACGAGATAGTAATAACAACAAAGGCGGGCTACGAAATGTGGGACGGCCCCTACGGCGATAAGAACGGCTCACGCAAGTATCTCACCGCATCTCTCGATCAGAGTCTCAGACGCATGAGGCTTGACTATGTAGATATATTCTACCACCATATTTATGACCCCGAGACACCGCTTGAAGAGACGGCTCTCGCGCTGGACAATGCAGTAAGGCAGGGCAAGGCACTGTACGTCGGCATCTCGAATTACAATTCAAAGCAGAGCGCCGAGATCACTAAGATATTCCGCGAGCTGAAAACACCGTTCATCATCAATCAGCCGTCCTATTCGATGCTCAACCGCTGGATAGAGCGTGACGGGCTGGACAAGTGGGCGATAGAGAACGGTGTCGGGCTGTGCGTTTTCTCGCCGCTGTATCAGGGTTTGCTGACCGACAGGTATTTGAACGGCGTACCCGCAGATTCGCGCGTTGGCAGGGGCGCGACCTGGATAGGCAATGAGCTTACCGAGGAAATGCTCGGAAAACTGCGGGCGCTCAACGAGCTTGCCGCCTCGCGCGGGCAGAAGCTCTCACAGCTGGCGCTTTCGTGGATACTTTCAAACCCTGCGGTCACCTCTGTTATAATCGGTGCGAGCCGTCCCGAGCAGATAACCGATAATGCGCACGCGCTCGATGCACCCGCACTGACCGATGAGGAGATGCAGCAGATAGAGAAGATACTGGCGCAGTGAGCGCGGGAGGCATAATATGGCTGACAGGAATAAAATGGCAAGGCTGCTGCCTGTGGCGGCAAATGCATCGCTGATAGTGCTCGAGCTGATCGGCTCGTCTATAAGCTTTCAGAGGGGCGGGTTCGGTAATCTGCGGTGGTATACGGTGCTGAGCAATGTGTTCGCGCTCGTGTCGTCTGTTGTCTGGCTGATCTCGTATATCAGGCGCGGCGGCAAGGTAGGCTTCATTGCGGGAATGATGCGTTATCTGGCAAGCTGCTGCCTTGCGGTGACATTTCTTACCGTTATATTCGTGCTGGTGCCGATGGCGATGCCCTCGGGTACGGCGGCGAATGTGCTCTACAAGGGACCGCAGATCTATCATCATATCCTCTGCCCGATACTTTCGTGTGTATCATTTATATTCTTTGAGCAGGGAATGACAGTTGACAGGAAAAAGCTCACTGCTGCACTGGCACCTACTATGCTGTATGCGGTCGTGTTCGTTATTCTCAATCTTCTGAAGGTGGTATACGGTCCCTATCCGTTCCTGCACGTTTATGAGCAGCCGTGGTTCATCTCCGTGCTGTGGGCAGCAGTGATCGGAGGAGTAGCTGCGGCCTCGGCATGGGCGATCGGCAAGCTCAGAAATAAGTTTTCGGGGGCGGGAGCATGATAGAATTGAAGGAGATCTCCGAGAGGGAATTCGGTGAGATAAAGGAGCTGTTCAGAACGGTGTTTTCCGCACCGCCCTGGAACGAGAGCTGGGACGACGAAGCGCAGCTGGAGGCTTATCTGCTCGATCTGATGCGGGTGCGGACACCCGTTGATCTCGGGCTGTATGAGGACGGGCGGCTGATCGGCATTTCCATCGGCAATATCAGGCACTGGCACTCGGGAACGGAGTATTTCATCGAGGAGCTGTGCTTAGCCCCCGACAGGCAGGGGAAGGGCATCGGCAGAGAGTTTTTCAGGCTTATCGAGAGCTTCCTCCGCACACGCGGGATAGATCAGATATTCCTGATGACTCAGAGCGATGTGCCCGCATATCGCTTCTATAAGCGCCTCGGCTTCAACGAGCTTGAAGGGCAGGTCATGTTTTTCAAGGAGTTCTGATGCAGCAGTAAATATATCCTCGGCTTGCCGTCACCGTGCCGCGGTGGCGGCTTTTGTGTACAAAAAATGGTACTGTAGCAGAAATATGATTGACAAATGCGGGGTCGGTGTGTTATAATAAAGCTTGATGCGGCCGTGAACGCGCAGTCGGCTGAACGGCTGCGGAGATACGGCTCTGAATTATGAAAGGAAGTCAGTTGATGGCTAAGACTAAGAAAAAGGAATACGACAACGAATCAATGAAGCTCCTCAAGGACGAGGAGCGTGTGCGGCTGCGGCCTGCGGTCATATTCGGCTCGGACGGGCTCGAAGGCTGCAAGCACGCGGTGTTTGAGATACTCTCAAACTCGATAGACGAGGCAAGAGAGGGTCACGGCGATAAAATAATCATCACCCGCTATAACGATCTTTCGATCGAGATAGAGGACTTCGGGCGGGGCTGTCCCGTTGATTACAATAAAAACGAGAAGCGCTATAACTGGGAGATAGTTTACTGCGAGCTCTACGGCGGCAGCAAGTACGACAACAACTCGGGCGAGAACTATGAGTATTCTCTCGGACTGAACGGTCTGGGTGCCTGCGCCACGCAGTATGCATCGGAGTATATGGACGTTACGGTCTGCCGCGACGGGCAGGTGTTCGAGCTGCATTTCGAGAAGGGCAAAAACATCGGCGGCCTGAAAGCAGAGCCGACCAACCGCCGCAAAACAGGCACCCGCACCCGCTGGAAGCCCGACCTCGAGGTGTTCACCGATATCAATATCGAGCGCGAGTATTATGAGGACGTGCTGAAAAAGCAGGCAGTGGTAAACCCGCACGTTTCGTTCGTGTTCCGCGACCAGCAGGCGGACGGGTCGTTCAGGGAGACTGTATATTATTACGAGAACGGCATCGCCGATTACTGCGCCGAGCTTGTGGGCGAGGACGCGCTGACATCGGTCAGGTATGTTCAGGGCGACCGCAAGGGACGCGACCGCGAGGACAAGGACGAATACAAGGTCAAGCTCTCGGTGGCGTTCACGTTCTCCAACAAGATGAAGCTTCAGGAGTATTTCCACAACTCATCGTTCCTTGAACACGGCGGCTCGCCGCAGGACGCGGTGAAGTCGGCATTCCAGTCGCAGATCAATGCTTATCTTAAAAATAACAACAAATATCTCAAATCCGAGAAGCCGATAACCTTTGCGGATATAGAGGAGTCGCTGGTGCTGGTGTCAAGCTCCTTCTCGACCCAGACCTCGTATGCGAACCAGACCAAGAAGGCGATCACCAATAAGTTCATCAAGGAGTGCATGACCGAGTTCCTGAAGCATCAGCTGGAGGTCTATTTCATCGAGAACCCCGATGAGGCGGTGAAGATCGCCGAGCAGGTGCTGATAAACAAGCGCAGCCGTGAGCACGCCGAAAAGTCAAGGCTCAATATTGCCAAGAAGCTCACGGGTACTATCGACCTTTCCAATCAGGTGCAGAAGTTCGTTGACTGCCGCTCGAAGGATCTTTCAAAGCGCGAGCTCTATATCGTGGAGGGCGATTCGGCGCTGGGGTCTGTAAAAATGGCGCGTGATTCAGAGTTCCAGGCGGTGATGCCCGTAAGGGGAAAGATACTCAACTGCCTGAAAGCGGATTACGACCGTATCTTCAAGAGCGAGATCATCACCGATCTTGTGAAGGTGCTGGGCTGCGGAGTTGAGGTGAAGAGCAAGGCGAACAAGGATCTGTCGCTGTTCAATATCGATAATCTCAAATGGAACAAGATCATAATCTGCACCGATGCCGACTACGACGGCTTCCAGATCAGAACGCTGATACTGACGATGATCTACCGCCTGTGCCCGACGCTGATCGAGCAGGGCTATGTGTTCATCGCCGAGTCGCCGCTGTATGAGATCACCGTTAAGGAGAAGAAGGGCGAGAAGAAATACTTTGCATATGACGAGTCCGAAAAAGCGGACATATTGACGAAGATCGGGGAGCAGAAATATATCCTCCAGCGCTCTAAAGGTCTTGGTGAGAACGAGGCGGACATGATGGCACTGACAACTATGAATCCCGACACACGCAGGCTCATAAAGATAGATCCCGACAATGTGGAGGATACTGCTTATATGTTCGATATGCTGCTCGGAGACGATCTTCAGGGCAGAAAGGATTTCATCAGCGAGCACGGTCACGACTATATCGAGATGGCAGACATTTCGTAAAGTGCGCGGCGCATCTGTGAGCCGAGCCATGACCGCGTTTTATAAACTATTGATAAACTGATAAGAGGTAATAGATTTGGCAAAGAAGAAAAAAGATGACATAAAACCAAAACTGACTCCCGAGCAGGCAAATGCCTTTATCGCGGGAGCGGGTCAGGTGGTGGAGGAGCCGATCACACTGACGCTCGAGAAGAACTATATGCCCTATGCGATGAGCGTTATAGTATCCCGTGCGTTCCCCGAGATCGACGGCTTCAAGCCCTCGCACAGAAAGCTGCTCTACACTATGTACAAAATGGGGCTGCTTACAGGCGGCCTTACCAAGAGCGCCAACATCGTCGGTCAGACCATGCGTCTTAATCCGCACGGCGATGCCGCCATTTACGAAACCATGGTGCGTCTTGCCCGCGGCAATGAAACGCTGCTGCACCCCTATGTGCAGTCTAAGGGTAACTTCGGCAAGGCCTATTCGCGTGATATGGCATATGCCGCCTCGCGTTATACCGAGGCAAAGCTCGACCCGATCTGCAATGAGCTGTTTCGGGATATAGACAAGGATACTGTCGATTTCGTTCCCAATTACGATAACACGATGCAGGAGCCCACGCTGTTTCCCGCGACCTTCCCGACGATACTTGTGAACGCGAATGTCGGTATCGGTGTTTCGATGGCTTCGGCTGTATGCTCCTTCAATCTCAGCGAGGTCTGCGAGACGACCATCGCGCTGATGAAGAATCCGAACCACAATGCTCTTGAAACACTCAAGGGTCCCGATTTCCCGGGGGGCGCTTTGCTGCTCTATGATGAGGCGGAGCTTGATAATATCTACCGCACGGGACGCGGCTCGGTCAAGCTCAGAGCAAAGTATCGGTTCGATAAGGAGACAAAGACTATCGAGATAGTCGAGATACCCGCGACTACGACGATAGAGGCTATCAAGGAAAAGATAGTGGCTCTGGTAAAGGCGGGCAAGATCAGAGAGATCTCCGACGTGCGCGACGAGAGCGACCTTAACGGTCTGAAAATAGGCATCGATATCAAAAAGGGTGTCGATCCCGACGCTCTTATGCAGAAGCTCTACAAGCTCACCCCCTTGCAGGACAGCTATTCCTGCAATTTCAATATCCTTGTACACGGCTATCCGAAGGTAATGGGCGTGTATGATATCATCAGAGAGTGGGTCACATTCCGCATCGACTGTGTCAAGCGGCGCGTGAATTATGATCTGAAAAAGAAGAAGGATAAGCTGCATCTGCTCAAGGCGCTCGGCAAGATACTTCTGGATATCGACAAGGCGATCAAGATAATCCGCGAGACAGAGGAGGAGGCAGAGGTCATACCCAACCTGATGATCGGCTTCTCGATCGACGAGATACAGGCTGAGTATATCGCCGAGATCAAACTGCGCCACCTCAACCGCGAATACATCATGAAGCGTCTGGAGGAAACAAAGGCGCTCGAGGAGGAGATAGCCGACCTGACCGAGACGCTGGGCAGCGAGAAGAAGATCAAGTCGATAATCGTCTCCGAGCTGAAGGACGTTATCAAGAAATACGGTCAGCCGAGAAGGACACAGTTCTATTACCTCAGCGACGTTGAGGAGGTAGAGATCGAGGAGGACGTTCCCGATTATCCCTGCACGCTGTTCCTTTCGGCAAGCGGATATTTCAAGAAGATCACTCCCCAGTCGCTGCGTATGGCAAGCGAACAGAAATACAAGGAGGGGGATTTCCTCTCGCAGGAAATGGAGTCCACCAACAAAAACGAGCTGCTGTTCTTCTCGGATAAGGCGCAGGTCTACAAGACCAGAGCCAGCGCCTTTGACGATACCAAGGCAAGCGCTCTGGGCGATTTCATTCCCGCAAAGCTCGGCTTCGACGAGGGCGAGAATGTTCGCTGTATGGTGCAGACGACCGACTATGAGGGCTATATGATCTTCGTGTACGAAAACGGCAAGGTCGCAAAGGTGCCGCTTAACGCCTACGAGACGAAGACCAACCGCAAGAAGCTCTCGGGTGCGTATTCAGCCAAGACGGGGCTTGTCGCGGCATTCCATATCAGTACGAATGAACAGATAATGCTGCGCTCGTCAAACGGGAGGGCAATGGTGTTCGATACGGCGCTGCTGCTGCCGAAGGCATCAAGAGACACTATCGGTGTGCAGGTGATGACCCTTAAAGCCAAGGGCTCGACGGTGGAAAAGGCGTTTATCCTTACCGCCGAGCAGTCGGAGAGCCTTGCCAAGTACCGCAGCAAGACTATCCCCGTGGCGGGAAGCTTCGCCAAGGACGTTCCCGACCCCGATCAGATGACACTGCTTTAAGGCAACACCGCACGACCCGCGGCTAACGCCTCTGCACATCATCTGCCG
>CAMOFU010000024.1 GCA_946613705.1 uncultured Clostridia bacterium | reverse complement strand
CCTGACCCCCCCTTTTTTTTCACACCCGGGGCAGCACATCCCGACGGTGCTGCCGCGTTGTCAGGGTACTGCGCTTTTTGTTATAGAGCGACGCAAACAGCCCCTGATGATCCGCGTCGCCGATGGTCTGCGCCATCAGCATTGCAACCCCGTACGGCATCACGTCGTCCGCCGCGCGCGGGGGGAGCTTCGGCTCGTCTGTCAACGTGCCGAGCTCCTCAAAGGTGCTCGTAACGTCAAGGATATCGTCGATTATCTGGAAGGCTCTCCCGAGTGCCGAGGCATAGGCTGCCGCAGCGCCGATCTTTTCGAGCCTGCCCGAGAGCACGACCCCCATAACGCACGCCGCCTCGATCAGAGCGCCCGTCTTGCCCTCCTGGAGCGCATTGAGCGTTTCAAGGCTTATATCCTTGCCCTCCGATTGCAGGTCGATGACCTGTCCGCCGATCATTCCGTTGGTGCCGACCGCCTTCGCCAGCACGGATATCAGCATCAGCGCCGTCTTAGCGTCGATAACGCCCTCGAGCGCCTTGTCGGATATCACCTCATACGGCAGCGTCATCAGAGCATCGCCTGCCAGCAGCGCGATATTCTCGGGGAATGCCTTATGGCAGGAGGGTCTGCCCCGTCTGAAATCGTCATCGTCCATACACGGCAGATCGTCATGTATCAGCGACGAGGTATGTATCATTTCAAGCGTGCAGGCTATATCAAGAAACTTATCCGCATCACCGCCGCACATACGGCAGAACTCCAGCACCAGCACAGGCCGCAGCCTCTTGCCTCCCGCCATCAGCGAATACTCCATGGCATCCACGATGATCCCCTGCAGCTCGGGCTTTTCGGCTGTGAAGGTACGAAGCCGCTCCTCTATAGCCGCGCAGTATTCTGTCAGTCTTTCCTTAACCGTCCGATCCATCATTCTTATCCTCCGAAACGATACTCATTTCAAGCTTTGCATTTTCCAGCATTTTTCTGCACTCGACCGCAAGGGCGGTGCCTTCCTTATACAGCTCCAGCGATTCATCGAGCGGCAGTCCGCCGTCCTCGAGCTTCTTGACTATCTCGCCGAGCCTCTGCATCGAAGCTTCATATGTCATTTTCATTCACCTGCTTGACCTCTGCCAGCGCCGTACCGTCGGCAAAGAGTATATTTATACTGTCCCCTGCGGAGAGCTGTCCCGCACCTACCGCAGAGCCGTTCTTCATAGTGATCGAATAGCCCCTGTCCAGTATATTGAAGGGGCCGAGCGCAGTAAGCTGCGCCGCATACTTATCCACCTCGGATATCCCGCGGTCTATTCGGCTCTTCATCAGCTGCCCGAGCCTGCTCTCAAGCCCGTTCACCCGTCCCTCCTCGGCAGTCAGCCGCCGCTCGGGCGACGAGAGCGCGAGCCTTGAACCGAGCTGCGTCACATCTCTCTCGGCACGCACCAGCCTGTCGCTCACGGCTCTTGCCATTCGCTGCCTGAGATGCTCCACCGCACCGATCAGCTCGCCCATCACGGGCACCGCGAGCTCCGCCGCCGCAGATGGGGTCGGTGCCCGCAGATCGGCGGCATAGTCGGCAAGCGAGGTATCCGTTTCATGCCCCACTGCCGAGATGACGGGCGTTTCACACTCGAACACCGCCATAGCGACCGCCGCGCTGTTGAATGCCATAAGATCCTCGTCGGAGCCGCCGCCGCGTGCGAGGATAACGGTATCCGCGCCGCTCCTGTCCGCCATTGCCAGCGCCCGCGAGATAGTATCGGGTGCCGCATCGCCCTGCACCTGACAGGGGAACACCTCGACTCTTACGATCGGGCAGCGCCGCGACAGCACATTCCTTATATCCTGCAATGCCGCCCCCGTCGCCGACGTAACAACAGCGATCTTCTTCGGCAGCACCGGTATCCTTTTCTTTTTGGCGGCATCGAACACACCCTTCTCGGCAAGCTTTTTTTTCAGCTGATCGAGCCCGAGGCTTATCGTGCCCGCGCCCATAGGCCTTATCTCCGTCGCTGCTATTTGCAGTATACCGTCCCGCTCATACACGCTCACATCTCCGACCACCAGCACGTCCATACCGTTCACGGGCTCGAATTTCAGCCGCCCCACGTTTGAGGAGAACATTATCCCCCTTATCACGGCAGCCTCGTCCTTCACCGAAAAATAAGCGTGCCCCGACCTGAGATTCACGGTATAATTTGAAAGCTCGCCCTTCAGCGCGACACCCTTGAGCTTCACGTCCGACTTGACCTTGAACGCAAGATATCGGTTGAGCTGAGAAACAGTCAGTATCGAGCTCACATTATCAGTCCTTTCACCAATGCGCTGTAGAGTGCAGTCCCCGCAGCGTTGTCGCAGGAATACTCGGGCTCGGCAAAATACCCGCCGAACTCCGCCCCGAGCCTGTCCGCGATATATCTGTCGGACATAACGCCCCCCGCGTAGACCACGGGCAGCCTGCCCAGCTCGCCGAGCGCAGCTGCCGTCATGCCCCTTATCGCCGCATAAACACTGTCAAGGCAGAACCTTGCGATATCGCACGGCTGCTCATTCCTGTCAAGCATAGCCCTGCACCTGTTCTCTATCCCCGAAAGGCTGGTATCCATTCCCCTCATCACGGGTCTTGGCCTGAACTCCCTGCCGCTCTGTGCCGCGAGCCGTTCAAGCTCCGCACCGCAGGGGAAGTCAAGCCCCAGCATCACTCCGCAGCGGTCGATCGCCTGACCTGCTTTAAGATCGAGCGAGTGCCCTATCTCGGTTATATCGAGCAGCCTGTCACTGTCGGGGCGGCACAGCAGCATATCGGTCGTCCCGCCGCTCACATGGAAGGCAATAAAGCTGCCGCTCCGCACGAGCGCGAGCTGACCGCAGGAATAAAGCGCCGCCAGTATATGCCCGATCTGATGCGAGGTCTTGTCGGGAGCTGTCCCGATCACCGTTCCGATCATATCCGCCGCCGCTTCCCCCACGAGAAAGCACGGCATATACGACCCCTCTGCCGGTCTCGGCTTTACCGACACACCTATCCCGTCGGGGATAACTCCCTCCGCCGCCTCCGCCAGCACCTTCGGCAGCTGCACGGTATGGTGGAACACAGCATCTGCCTGCCGTATGCCCTTCTCGCCGCGGCGAACGGGCAGCAGCTTCTTCGCCTGCCTGATGCTCATATCATCGGTATCGAGCAGCGCCGCCGAGGTAGTGTAGTTGCTGGTGTCTATGCCTATCAGCTTAGCCATTGTCCTTCTTCAGATCGCGCGAGAACGCCCCGAGAACGCCGTTCACGAATGCCACATCGGGCTCCTGCGCATACTTCTCGGTCAGCTTCACAGCCTCGCTTATCGCCACGTTCACAGGCACCTTGTCGTCATACAGCGCCTCATACACCGCAAGGCGAAGCACCGCAAGATTTATCCTCGGTATCCTTGCAAGGGAGCGGTTCCTGCTGTATTTCGCTGCCACAGCGTCAAGCTCTTCGGCTCTTTCCTTTATGCCCTCGACGAGCGCCCGCACCTCATCATTGAGCAGGATATCGTCGATCATCTCAGCCGCTTCAAACAGCTCGTCCACGGTGTCGTCCCTGAAAAGCATCTCAAAGGAAAGTATAAAAGCCGATTCTCTTACATCTCTTCTCTTCGCAGCCACATTAACACTCCTTAATCTTATTAACGCACCAAAAGCTCCCGAAGCCGTTTCGGGAGCTTATGATCTCATGCCTCTGTCTGCACGTTCACCACGTTTACATTGACCTTTGTGACTGTAAGGTTGAGCATATTCTGCACCGTGCTCTTGACCTTATCCTGCACATTCTCGGCAGTGGTGACTGCCTTTGCGCCGTCCTTCAGTATCACGCCGATCGTGACCGCCAGAACGTCGCCCGCCAGCTCTATCTTGACAGCGCGCACCTGCTTGCTGTTCGTGAGCAGCCTTGTGGGGTTCTTCTTTCTGCGTGCGATCGCCGCAACGCCGTCTACCTCCAGTGCCGCATTCGCTATCATGTCGATTATGACCGTCTCGCTGACGTGCAGCGACTTATTTATTTTTCTTTCGACCTCATTCATATGAGCGTCCTCCTTATCAGAAATTTCCATAACAAATTAAGACAGATTATACATCTCAAAAAATCATATATACACTATTATAGCATATTATTTCCGAATGTACAACACTTTACAAAAAAATTTCTCGAAATTTTCTCGAATTTTCTCGAAATTTTCTGATAATTCACAATTCACAGGAAACGCTCACCGTTCGTGAAGTCACTCAACATCGAAGATCCTGATGTTCTCGTTGGCAACATCGACCTCGCTGAGAAGGATATCCTTGATCTGGGCAGCCTCGCCCGCTATGAGCCCCTGCGGAGCCTTGACGACTATATTCGCGGTCTCGCCGTCGAGATAGACAACGCAGTCCTCAAAGCCCGCTGCCTTTATCAGGTTCTCGATCTTGCTCTCCGATTCTATGCTGCCGCTGACGGCTGCCGCCTGCTTTGCCGCGACCGACTTTTCCTCCTCGGTCGCATCTCCGCCCGTCATGATGGTCTGCAAGGTCTCGACCGCCTTGTCACGCGAGGTCATGCGCTCTATGCGGGCCTTGGCGAAATAATCCTCCGTCGGCTCCGCGCTCACAAGCTGTGTCTCGCCGTAGTTGACAGATTTAGTCTCAACCTTTTCGGTAGCCTTGATCTTCTCCCCGCCCGACGAAACAGCGTAGTTGACGTAGACCGCCGTGCCCAGCAGCAGCGTGAGCCCCGCCAGTGCGATCTGTTTCTTTCCTATTATAAGACTCGGTTTTCTCATGATGATCTCCTCCGTATCAGTTTATCCTGCTCTCAACGCAGATCTTGCTCGACGGCAGATCAAGCGCTGCCGACACCGCTTTGATGACCCGTTCCCTTACCGCAGCGTCGCTCCCTCCCTCACAGATGACCAGCGCCCCGACAAAGCGCGGGTTGAGCACCTTTCTCACAAGCGCGTCCTTGCTGCCCGAGCGCTCGCTGACGAACAGCCTGCTCTTGCTGCTCTCGCTTGCGGCATCGGGAGAGCTGTCGGTCTTTTTCTCTGTTTCCTCGGCATAGATGTATTCCCCTGAGCCCTCTGCCGTGAGGATAAGCTCGGCATGACCCACGCCCCTTATCCGAGAGAGCAGCTCCGCCAGCTGCCGCTCTGTCCTTTCGGTGTAGTCGGAGTCCGCAGATGCGCTCTGCGCAGGCTCCGCGGCGGTCTTTCCGCTGCTTTCGGACTTCTTCGGCAGCAGCTCGGATAAAAAGATCAGCGCGATCGCCGCCAGCCCCATCACCGTTATGATAAGCGTTCCTCTCCTGCCCGTGAGCAGCCTGCCCGCCCTTCTCCCTATGTCCTGAATACCCACACCCATATCAATCCGCCGTCCTTACCGTCAGCGGCAGCTCGGGAAAACGCTCTGCCGCAAGCACGCGCAGCTTTTCCGCGTCCTCAGCCGTCGTCACCGTCACCTCTGCACTGCCGACCGATATTACATCATATTCATCCTTCACGCAGGTTATTACTGTGTCCTCAGCGTTTATCCCCTCGCGTTCGAGCAGTCCCTCCAGCTCTATCTGTATGCTCAGCTCCGCCGCACGCAGGCTGTAGTCCTCGGGCTCCTCCCGCAGAAGGCTCTCATCGGTCAGCCCCGCCCCCTCCGACAGATTGAGGGTGTCCTCCCCGCTGATCCCCGTAAACGGCCGCAGCAATGTTATGATGAGCGCCATGTTCACCATAAGCTTTATCATGCTCCTGCCGCTGCCTGCGGACAGTGACCCCGCTATGCAGCTGATGAGCCCCATGATACATACCGACAGTACCGTACCCCTCAGCACAGCTCATACCCCCTGTCCCGATGCAGTCAGCATTATGATGCAGGTGGAGATCACAAACATCACCGAAACGCAGATAACTATGCTCATCGCTATCCCGAGCACACTGCCGACGCTGCCGAGGAACCGCTCCATGTCCTCCTGACCGAGTATCCCGCAGCAGAGCCGCCCCGCCCACATCACAGCCCTTGCCGCAAGCAGTATCAGCAGCGGACGCAGCACCATCGCCGCGATGACTATTATCCCGACCGAGCCCGTGCCCGCGCGGATAACTCCGAGACTGCCGCGGACAGCCGAATATGTCTCCGAAACCGAGCCGCCGATCACGGGGATAAAGCTCGATGCCGCGAACCTCACCGCCTTTGACTTTGCCGAATCCGCCGCCGCACCGACAGCGTTCTGAACGGTCAGCAGTCCCGTGAACACGGTCATCATTATGCCGAGCAGCCATTGCACAGCCCGCTTCACCGCCGCCGCGACACCCCCGAGCTTTATGTCGGGGTCGATAGCCCCCACAGCCGATACCGCAGTCAGCACTCCGAGCAGCGGCGCGATGACCTTGCCCGCTGCAAAAGCCGTCACCTCGCAGAGAAACAGATCCGTCCCGTAGTATGCCGCCCCCTGCGCCGCTCCGCCCGCAGCTCCCGTAACACCCGCAAAGACAGGTATGTACGAGAGCATGAACACATTCAGCTCGTTCAGGCAGCCGACTGCTGCCGTGATGCAGTCCGACAGGCAGCCGTAGACCGACAGCACCGCCGCGAGCGCCCCGAGCATTCGGCAAAGCCTGTCAAGCTCCGCGTGACCTGCGGCAAGGCTCTGCGCAAGCGTACACAGCACTGCCGCCGCGATCAGCCTGCCCAGCATTTTCGAGGGAGCCGCCAGCTCTCCGAAGAAGATATCCCACAGCTTCCCCAGCACGCCCTGTACCGTCAGCCCGCCGATGCCCTCGCCGCTGCCGACATCGAGCTCCAGCCCGCCGAGTATCTCCTTCGTGCCGCTGTCGGTGCTCTCCTCGATGCGGCTGTTTATCCCGTCAGCTATCTCGCCCATGCGCTCCGACTGCCTGTCCTCGGCCGAGACGGTCAGCGGCAGCGCAAACATCAGCAGCAAGGCGGCAGCCAGCACCGCGATCACCCTTGCCGCCCTCATGCCAGCAGCGCCTCCACTATGCCCGCCACCCCGCGGAACAGCGGCATTGCAGCAGCGATCAGCCCCAGCCTCCCGAGCAGCTCCGCCGCCGATGCCAGCGCCGTCTGCCCGCAGTCCCTGCAGCAGTCCGCCGAGAGCTTCGTAACATAGCATATCCCCAGCCCCTTGAAGATCACCGTGAGGTATTCGCCGTCAAGCTCCGCACGCTCCATAAGCTCCTCCGCCTGCTCCCTTATCCCGAGTATGTCCGAGGCAGCCCCCGCAGTCAGCACCGACACGCAGAGTATCACCATGACCGTTTTTATCTCTCCGTTATCCCTCAGCAGCTGCGCCGCGATGCATACGCCCACGCACAGCGCTCCCGCAGATATCATGTCCATACCTCACAGCCCGAATACTTCCTTTATCGTCTCGAACAGCTCGCCTATCTGCCCGACTATCATCATCATCACAACTATCAGCCCCGCAAGCGTCGTCATCATCGCCTGCTCGTCCCGCTCGGCACGGCGGAGCAGCTGATTGAGCACAGCTACTATTATGCCTATCGCGGCGATCTTAAAGATCAGATCAACGTCCATGACCAAACCTCACACAAGCATTACAGCTGCGAATGCACCCGCCATAAAGCCGAGCACCTCGCATAGACGGCACCTCTCCCTCTGTACGGCGGCAGCCTCGGCAGCAAGGCTCTCGCAGCGTGCGGCGGCAAGCCCCAGTATCGACAGCTGCCCCTCCGCATCCGTGGTGCCGAGCTGCGACATCGCCTCCGAGAGCGGCAGCAGCTCCTCAGACGAGAGCAGCTCCGAGCGGCAGCGCACAAGCTCTCCGTATCTGCCGCTGCTTTCGAGCGATCTCATTATCTCGCTCTTTGTGCTGCGGCGGTATCTTATCAGCTCGGATATCTCCCGCAGCATATCCGCCGACCGCCGCAGCTCGGCAGTATGCGCCCTCACTGCCCCCGCCTTCACAAAGCCCGCAGCCGTGCCCGCTATCATCAGCAGCAGGCAGCCGCACAGTCTGAGCATAACAGCTCCTCCGCTGTGAGCAGGCGCATCACCCTGCCGATATCCCTGCCGCTGCCGAGCATCACCGCCGCGTCGAATGCCCGCTCAGCCGTCAGCTGCGAGACAACGGGGCGATGCCGCAGCTGCTTTACCGTATCTGCGTGGCAGGTGCAGATCAGCCGTGCTCCCGAGCCGATAGCGTATTCGTATGCGGGCAGCTCGCCCTCCGTGCCTATCTCGTCGCAGACGACGATCTCGGGGCTCATCACCCGCACTGCCGTCATTATCGCCTCGAGCTTGGGATAGCCCGTGAATACGTCTGTATGCAGCCCGACATCGTTCTGTGCGCAGCCGCCGCACACCGCCGCGATCTCCCCGCGCTCATCTATCAGCGACACCCGCCGCTCTGCCGAGAGCAGCCTGCACAGGTCGCGCAGCACCGTGGTCTTTCCGCTCGCGGGCGGCCCCGCGATCAGCAGCGACCTTGCCCCGACAGCAAACAGCTCCCTGTATATCCCCTCCGCACAGCCGATGACCTCGCGGCTGATGCGGATATTGACCGAGCTTATCTCCTTGACCGAGACCAGCTCTGTCCCCGTGCAGACTGCCCTCCCGCAGAAGCCGACCCTGCATCCGCCGCCCGCCGTCACAAAGCCCTGCCTTATCTCGCGCTCGAACGAGTGTATCGAATTGTCCGTAGCCGCAAGACAGGTGAACTCTATGTCGCTCTCGGTGACATTCACCGCACCCTCAGCCTCACTCACCAGCCTGCCCGTCCGCGTGACGAAATACTCCCTGCCGCAGATGCCGGCGCTGAGATACCCGCCGCGCCGCAGACGCAGCTCCTGTATCTGCTCCCTCTCACTCCCGCCGATGCGCTCCACCGCCGCCGCGAGCCTGCCGCTCAGCAGCGCTTCCGCCTGCCGCAGACCGCTCTCCCGCACAGCTGTATCCGTATATGTATTTGTCATTGAGATCATTTTACCACTCCCCGACTTGTCCCTCGTTAGTTAATTATATGTGCCCTGCGGCAGATTATGACTGACAGCAGAGCATAAGCTCACCGACCTGTACAGACCCGTTTCACAAATGCACACCGCAGATAATTTATTAAAATTCATATTTTCACTTGCAATGATCGGTATATTGTGTTATTATATATATTGGGTAAATTGTTTTACAGAAAAGAAAAAGATACACACAGAAAAGGAGAATTCAAAATGGCACAGAGATTAACACCCGAGCAGGTGAAGGTATTGCAGCTTTCGCAGAAGGTCATCAGCGAAGTGAAAAAGGTGATAATCGGCAAGGACGAAACTATCATCAAGGTGCTGCTGTCTATCCTTGCGGGAGGGCATATACTGCTCGAGGATATCCCCGGAGTCGGCAAGACCACACTGGCTCTCGCGCTTTCAAAGGCGCTCTCGCTCGATTACAAGAGATTGCAGTTCACCCCCGATGTGCTGCCGACAGATGTTACGGGATTCACCATTTACAACAAGGCAACGAACAGCTTTGAGTACAAGCAGGGTGCCGCCGTGACGAACCTGTTCCTCGCGGACGAGATCAACCGTACCTCGTCAAAGACACAGTCGGCACTGCTCGAGATCATGGAGGAGGGCAAGGTCACCGTTGACGGCACGACCTACCGTATGCCCGACCCGTATATAGTTATCGCCACCCAGAACCCGATCGGCTCGATAGGCACACAGTCGCTGCCCGAGTCGCAGATGGACAGGTTCATCGTAAGGCTGAGCATGGGCTACCCGAGCGTTCAGAATGAGGTCGAGATGCTGCGCTCAAAGCAGAACCAGGTCTCGATAGATGCGGTCGAGTCGGTCGTGACAGCCGCCGATCTGGTCGAGGCAAGAAAGGTCGTTGACGATATCTATGTCTCGGACGAGGTGCTCGACTATATCGTAAGGCTTGCCGACGCTACGAGGAAGAACCAGTATATCAAGCTCGGCCTGTCACCGAGAGGTACGATAGCGCTGCTCAAAATGACCAAGGCGACCTCGCTGCTCAAGGGCAGGGATTATGTAACGCCCGATGATGTCTCCTATGCCTTCGGCGATGTTGCGGGGCACAGGATCATACTCAGCTCCAAGGCAAGGATCAACAGCCTTGACCCCGATTCGGTGCTGAAAAGCATAATCGAGGGCGTTGTGGTGCCGAAGATAAACAATCGGGTGACGGTATGATAGTAATATATATCATACTGCTGCTCGTATCGCTGCTGTTCTATATACAGTACGAAGGGGCGTTCTCGTTTTACCTGTTCTGCTTCGCCGCCGCCTATCCGATAGTCTTCGGCGCACTGATGCTGAGGGTGAAGCACAAGCTCAGGATATACTTCGAGTCCGCCGAGCAGTCGGCACCCAAGGGCAGCAGCGTCCCCGTGAACATAATCATCGACAACGATTCAAGGCTGCCTGTGCCCAACTGCGATATCATCGTAAGATACAGGACCGAGCATGGCGGCAGGGCGGACGTTTTCAGGATACACACACCGATCTTCCCGAACAACACTCAGGTGCTTACGGTAAGGCTGTCCTACAGGCATTACGGCACGCTTTCGGTCGAGCTTGCGAAGATCAGGATATTCGATATGCTCAGAGTGATACGTTTTCGCATCAGGGTCAAGGGCGACAGGAGCATTTCGAGAGTTACCGTATTTCCCGATCATATCCCGATAGAGAACAGGATAAACGATTACTCCGAGCTGGGGCTGGAGAGCGAGGCATACTCGAAGAGCAAGAAGGGCGATGACCCGAGCGAGATCTTTGATGTGCGCTGCTATAACGAGGGCGACAAGATCAGCCGAATACACTGGAAGCTCTCTGCCAAGCAGGACGAGATGATGGTGAAGGACTATTCCCTGCCGATAACGAACGGTGTGCTGATAACAGCGGATTTTTCGCAGCTGCCGAGCGGCTCCGACGGGCTCGACAAGGCCGACGCGCTGATAGATGCCGCCGCTGCCGTTTCGCTGCATCTCTCCGAACACGAGACCGCTCACACGCTCCTGTGGTGCTCGGATAATCCCGACGGCTACAGAACAGGCAAGGCAGACAGCTTTGAGAGCTACACCATGACCGTGAGAGAGCTGGTCAACGACGGGACCAAGTCCTATGCGGGCTCGCCTGCGGACGTTATCGCGGGTCTGTCAACGGGCAGCGCAAAATATGCACACATTATTTTCCTCACGAGCGGCTTCACCGACGAGATGAAGCAGAAGCTCGAGGATTCGGGCTACGCCTACAGATACACCGTGCTCGATACAGAGATCGGCGCGGGACAGAGCTACTCCGACGGCGGCTTCGTATATGCACCGCTCTCGGTAAATGCAGTGGCGGAGAGCCTTGAAGATATAGCCATATAGATATATAAAGGTGACAACATGAAACTGAACAACAAGACCAGAAATACCGAAAGAGGCATCATCAACCCGAACGGTGTTATCATCGACGGCGACATTGCCGTTACCACGGGGCTTGAACCGGGCAAGGACAAGCTGATGATACTCCGCACCCTGCTGACTGTTCTTTCGGCATATTTCACAATGGACGTGCTTTGCAGCTTTATCGGTGCCAAAACACTGGCTATTCTGCCGATAGTGCTGATATCGCTCAGCTTTGCCGCGATCACCTCGGGCAACAGAATGCTCAGGATCTTCGGCATAGGCTATCTGGTGTTCCAGATAAGCTACTTTGCAATAATGTTTGACGACATTATAAACGGCTTCTATATCGCACTGGACAAATATCTGAAGCTTGCCGATATCAGCTCCGAAAATATAGATGCTATCGTGCGCAAGCTCGACCCGAAGATCCTCGACTATGTCAGCTTCCACTTCCTGATGTTCTTAGCGGCGATCATAACCGTGCTCATCTCGCTCGCGTGCATCGTCAGGTTCGATTTCCCGATCTATTTCATCGCTACCTTCCCTTTCCTTGAGATAGGGCTCTATCACGGCTGGGAGCCGCCCACCGTATCGGTGGTGGGGCTGTTTATCGGCTGGATAGTAGTGCTCTCGGTAACGATCATCAATCATTCCACCAACAAGGCGGGAGTGAACAACACCTTCGCAGTCCACCGACGCAAGAAGGCCTATTACTTCACCTCCCGCAGACTGAAGGGGCGGTTCTTCACAAGCTTTATCAGCGTGAGTCTGCTGATATGCGCCTCGATATTTGCCGTTACGATACTGTTCTCAAAGATCACGGGCTTTGTAAGACCCAAGTCCTTTGATAAGCTGAGAGAGAATATAACGAATGCCGTGAATGATTTCTCTATAGATAAGCTGAGCGATTTCTTTGAAAGGCTCGCGGACGGCCCCGTCAAGGAGGTAGGTCCCACAAACGGCGGCAGACTGGGAGAAAAGGACGGCATCAAGTTCGACAACTCGAGAGCGCTGAGCGTCAACGTCAGGAAGCGCCCCGCCTATACGCTCTATCTCCGAGGTTACGTCGCAGGCAGCTACAAGGACAACAAATGGGATCAGATCGACCGCGACCTTACCAACAGCGTCAGCTCTGCACTGAAGGAATACGGCGATGATATGCCGATACAGAACTACAATTCGCTGATGATAGCCGACAAGGGCTTTGACCCCCGCAGCAACACCATCTCTGTAGGTGTGTCCAATGCCGACCCGAGATTTGCATATGCGCCGTATATGACCGATTATCTCAGCGGCAATGCCTATGCGGGCGAGCTGATAGAGTTTGAAGGCGACGAGAGCGTTGAGCTCAAGGACAGGCGCTATCAGATGGAGTTCTCTGATATGACAAGGTTCGGCACGAGCTGGGACAGCAGCGACGGGATAATAGTCCGCCTGTCCTATATGAGATACGCAAGCACTCTCCTGAGCGATACCTATGCCGATTACGTCGAGCAGACCTACAGGCAGGTCTACCGCTCGGAGGGTCTGGACGATGCGTTCGATGATGTGATGAACAGCTGGACAGAGCGCTCTGCCGAGCTGGAATATCTGCCCGAGGAGCTGCAATTCTTCCGCTGCATAAAGGACTATTTCAACGAGAATTACCGATACGATCTCAACCCGGGCAAGACCGAGAGCGGCAGGGATTTCATCGACTACTTCCTGTCGGTGCAGAAGCGCGGCTACTGCACATATTTTGCCACCGCAGGCACCATGCTCATGCGAAAGGCGGGCTTCCCCGCAAGGTATGTTGAGGGCTATGTTATCGCACCGACCGAGTTCAAGCAGGAAAAGGACTATTGCAGCGTTTCGGTCACCGACAAATCCGCGCACGCATGGTGCGAGGTGTTCATCTACGGTGTGGGCTGGGTGCCGCTGGAGTTCACCCCCGGCTACCAGAACGGCGGCAACCCCAACAAGACCCCCGAGGAGCTTGACCCCTACCGTACCACGACCACCACTACGACCACTACAACGCCCGCGACCACTGCCGCTCCGAGCGTTACGTCGGGCGGCAGCAACGGCTCGTCGGCATCGAGTCAGACGACCAAGCCGAGCACTACCACCACAAGAAAGTCCGTCAGCGGCGAGGGCAGCAGTTCAAGGGGCATAAGCGGCCGCTCGCCCGAGATCCCCGAAACGGTCAAGACCTTCATCAAGGTGCTGCTGATGTACCTTGCGTTCATGGCAGTCATAATCGCGGCATTCATCATCAACCGCCGTCACAGGCTGCACCGTCAGGAGGAGCAGATCACGCAGAATGACCGCTCAAAGGCGGTAGTCTGCATCTATATCTATTACCTGAAATATCTGTCGCTGATCGGCATTTCCGATAATTCAAATGTATCCGACGAGGAGCAGGCTATGCGGCTCATCGCAAAATGCCGCACAGCAGGCATAGAAAGCATATGCTCCGATATCTCACGGCTCTCGGAGCTGGCTATACAGGCGCACCTCAGCCGCAGCGAGATAGACAGCCGCGAATACATAGCTTCTAAGCTCGCATTAGATACTCTGAAAAATGACATCGTACCCGAACGGCTCAGCCTGATGGGAAGGATCGCCGCAAAGTGGCTCTACGGACTCTACTGAGCGGAAAGAGAAACATATACAATATACAATATACAATATACAAATAAAAACAAGGTATCGCGCAGATACCTTGTTTTTTGTTAGTTCGTAAGTTCTTATAAGCTATGCATCAATCCTCGTGGACCTCTGTTTTCTTGCCGAACAGACCGCCCGAGGACTTTTTCTTTCCGCCGAGAGTCATCGTGAAGATCTTGTCGGACGTGAATACCTTTATCGCAAATGTCATGCACACCGCCAGCAGCACGAGCTGATAGATCAGTCCGCCCCAGTAGAGCGTGTAGTTGCCGAACATCAGGTTCTCGTTAGCCATGAACGTGTGTGTGAACGGTATAGCATATACCACATACCTTATCACGGGCGAAAGGGTCTTGATATCCATGAACATCGAAAGCATATAAGGCACCATCGAAAGCAGCTGTATA
The DNA here is from genome assembly GCA_946613705.1 of uncultured Clostridia bacterium. Taxonomy (GTDB): domain Bacteria; phylum Bacillota; class Clostridia; order Oscillospirales; family Ruminococcaceae; genus FB2012. Next base: position 1,800 of record CAMOFU010000024.1, on the reverse strand, counting down.
GGCAGCAGCAGCGACTGCCCCGACTTTGCGTCCTTTGCCAGCACGCCCAGCACGAGCGAGATAGAAAGCGCGATCAGAATGCTTATGAACATCTGCACACCGACCATTACATACTGAACTCCCGAAATGGTGAGCCCGAGCTGCTTGACCGCATCCTGTACCGATGAGGTGTCGCCGCCCTGCTGCATCTTGGACATAAGGCCGTTCATACCGAACATCATGACTACCGCATACATCGCCGCAACAACGCCCGCTGCGAGCATCTTCGACGAGAGCACCGAAAGCCTTGAAACAGGTGCCGAAAGCAGCGTTTCAAGCGTCTTGTCGATCTTCTCGGTGGAGACTGCGTTGAGCACCATCTGCGAGGAATACATGATAAGCAGGAACACTATGATCGGCAGGAACATATTCTCCATAGTCTTTGTCTGTACCACCTGCTGCGAGGATACCTCTGCGGTGTTGTCCTTGACAACGGTGATCTCCTTCAGATCGACAGGCTGGTTGAGCTGCTTGATCTCGTCCTGAGTGAGCTTGCCCTGCACCAGCTTCTTGCCGTAGAGCGACGAAACGACCGAGGTCTGTATCAGCTGCTTCGCCGTCTCGGAGCCTGCCGAAACATTGCCCAGCGTCGAGAGCGAGGTCATCTTGCCGACGTATATGTACTCCGCGGTCTTGCCCTGCTCCACCTGCTCGGTAAAGCCCTTGGGCAGTACGACAATGTTCTTCTCGTCCAGCCTGTCAAGCTCCTTTGCATAGTCGTCCGATTCGAGCGTTACCATTTTTACATCGTTCGTTATATCGGGTGTCGGGTTCTTCATCGCACTGATGACCGCCTGTGTGAACTCGGTGTTGTCCTGATCGCAGAGCACTATCTCGCTGCTCTCCTCAACGATCCTGTTGATCTGCTGCTCCATAACATTTCCCAACATCATGAGCCCGACGTAGATCATAACAAGGATCGCTATAGTCTGCGGAGTTATCATCTCGCGCAGCTCTTTTTTAAACAGACTCATAAACTTCATTTTTGCAGCACCACCTTTTCAAATACTTCTTCAAGGTTCTTAGTACCGTATTTATCCTTGAGCTCCTGCGGAGTGCCTATCTCCAGCAGATGCCCCTTGGCGATGATGCCCACACGGTCGGAGACGAACTCTATCTCCAGCATATTGTGCGACGAAAGCAGGAAGCTCATTCCCTCTGCCGAGAGCTTCTTTATCATGCGCCTGATATCCAGCGCATTGATTATATCAAGTCCCGAGGTCGGCTCGTCAAGTATCGCAAGCGCGGGCTGCGGCATCATTGCGCGGGCAAGCAGCAGCTTGCGTATCATACCGCGCGAATAGGAGCCTATCTTGTCCTTCAGCCTGTCGCCCAGCTCGCTTATCTCGGAAGCCCTCTGCACGAACTCCTTCACCTGCGACGGGTCATTCGCGTATATCCCCGCCATGAATTCAAGGTAACCCGTGCCTGTCATCGTCTTGTAGGCACCCGCCTCATCGGGCAGATAGGTTATCCTCTGCCGCACCTTGTCGGGCTCGGTGAGTATGCTGTGCCCGTCGATAACGGCATCGCCCTCGCTTGCCTTCAGCAGTGTCGAGATCATGCGGATAGTTGTTGTCTTGCCCGCACCGTTGGGACCTATCAGCGCAAAGATCTCACCGCGGCGCACGTTGAAGGTCACGTCCTGCGAAGCATATACACCCTTTTTGTACTGCTTTGACAGACCCTTGACTTCAAGAACGTTCACGATCTCATTCTGTTTTTCCATCTTATCCTTTCCTCCTTCACGTCCCGCAGGGA
>CAMOFU010000023.1 GCA_946613705.1 uncultured Clostridia bacterium | reverse complement strand
ACACCCGTGACAATGGCAGTGAAATCGCATATACGCAACTCCCGCCCCGTGGTGATCGCCATTTCAACCAATGATGCGCTTGCCGCGAGCGGAAAGAATATAGGTCAGCTGCAAAATTACAGGAACTATTATTTTGTTCCCTACCGACAGGATAATTTTGAAGGCAAGCCCTATTCCGCAGTAGCGGACTTTGATATGCTCAGCAGCACGATCGAAGCAGCACTCGAGGGCAGGCAGCTGCAGCCCGAGCTGATGTCGCCTATCAGTCCTTCGTAAGCACCGCGAAGCAGTCTGTCCGAGATATCTTCGGGCGGGCTGCTTCTTGTCATGTTCATCACTGTGAGGGCTTGCATTTTGATTTGACAATTCAGGAATAATAATGTATAATCATATAGTATTCAGATGAACGGAGGTTGCTATGGTCATAAAGTATTTTGCAGCTGCGGCCGAGCTGATATTGCTTGCAATGTTCCTCGTTTCGATGCCGCATCTTAATATCGGAAATATTTCGGGCATACTTATATGCTCTCTGCTTTTATTTGTCACTCTGCGCTTTGAAAAGATCAAAAAGCTCTGCTCAACGGGCGGTGGGAAAGCCGCCGTGATCGCCGTTCTGCTGCTTTGTACCGTGTCGTTGGTATTTGCGGGGTTCTGCTCCGTAAAGATGATAGCCGCGATGAACAGGGATAACGATTCCCCCTCGGCAGTAGTTGTGCTGGGCTGTCAGGTGATCGGCGAGCGGCCGTCAAAGATGCTGCGTTTCAGACTGGACAAAGCTATAGGATATCTGAACAGTCACCCCGATATACCCGTCATCGTTTCGGGAGGCAAGGGAGATGACGAGGGTATCTCGGAGGCGCAGTGTATGCGGAATTATCTTGTTGAGAACGGCATCTCCGACGATAGGATAACCATGGAGGACAAGTCCTCCAGCACCGAGGAAAACCTTGAAAACTCATTTGCGATACTCGATGAAATGAAGCTTCCGCGGAGCATCGTGCTTATCACAGACGGATATCATCAGTACAGAGCCCAGCTTATCGCCGAGAAAAAGGGTGCGGACAAGATAGGAGCCGAAAGCGCTTCAACAGAGCTGAGGTTTATCCCGACCTACTGGGTAAGAGAATGGTTCGCACTTTTCCAGCAGCTGTTTCTGAAATAACAAACGGCAGCACTCGATCAGAACGGGTGCTGCCGTGTTTATTTATCTGCCCTTTATCTCTATCCTGTCCAGTATTCCCTGAACGCTCACATTCGGGTGGGTCACATACATTCTTATCACATCACGGATAAAGACCTCGTCTGCGCCTGTTTTTTCCTTGATGACATCAGCGCTCACTCCCTTGTCTGCAAGCCGTGTTATCTGCCTGACGAGCGCATATACATCTGTCTCCTGCGCAGCAGGCTCGGAAAGCATCGCCTTGTCGGGCGATGCAGGGGCGGCATGACCGTAATAAACGGTCTTTGGACGCAGAGCAAGCAACCGCTCCCACGAAGCACCTGTTTCGGTACCCTTATGCAGTTCAAGCTCATAGAGCGGGGCAAGGTCACCGACAAAAAGTGCCCGCTCTTTATCGAGCCAGAGCGAAATGCTGTCGTCGCTGTGCCCGCGTGCAGCAAAGATCTCGCCGCTTATACCGAGCTCATTCAAAAAGCTCCTGCTCTCGGTGATCGGCACTATCCTAACCTTTTTATCATCCACAGGGACGAAATCGCTGCGCCGTTCCTTCTCAAAAATATGATCGGAGCTGTGGATATAGTCCTTCTGAACGTCCATCACAGCTATGACCGCACCCGCATCGGCGATCTGCTGTGCAATACCCATATGGTCGGGGTGAAAGTGAGATATCAGCACATAGCTGATATCCTGGAGCCGCAGCTTTTTTTCTCCGAGCATACGGCAAAGCAAAGGAAAGGTCCCCGCCCAGCCCGTATCAAACAACAGAGAGCCGTTCCTGCCGCGGATCAGATATGTGTTGGTACCCGAGTATTTCAGCAAGGTCACGGTGTTATGTTTAAGCAGCATAGTATCACCCCTGCCCGACAAGCCGACTGAACTCTTCCTCGGTGATTATCGGTATACCGAGTTCCTTTGCCTTCTTGTTCTTGCCCGACCCCGACGAGGCATCGTTATTGATGAGATAATCTGTCTTGCCCGAAACAGCAGATGCAGTCTTCCCGCCTTTGGCCTCGATATAATCCTTCAGCTCGTTACGGTTCTTCCACATATGCACAGCGCCTGTAATAACAAAGGTCTTCCCTGCTATCCCTGAGGAGCTTTCGGCAGCCCGGGGCAGAGCTATCTCAAGCTCCTTCAAAAGCGCATGATATTCATTAAGCTCATGCTCACGGCTGAAATAACCGACATAATCATCGGCAAGCTTCTCTCCTATCCCGTCGATCAGCATAAGCTCATCTTTTGTAAGCTTTTCAAGCTTCTCGGTATCGGGATACTCTGCACATATAAGCCTTGAAGCAGAGCGACCTATGTTCGGTATGCCGAGAGAATACAGCACGCGGCTGAGCTCTGTCTTTCTGGCAGCCTCGGCAGCCGATGTCAGCAGCTCATAGGATCTCTCACCGAAGCCTTCAAGAGAAACGATCTTGTCCTTGTGCTCCGCCAGATGAAAGAAGTCCTTATACTCCCTGATAAATCCGTTTTCAACAAAGACCCTGACCGTAGATGCGGCAAAGCCCGAGATATCCATTGCATCGCGGGAAACAAAATGCTCAAACCTGCCAAGATGCTTTGCCGGGCAGTCGCTGTTATCGCACATCAGCGTCTCAACACCGTCATCGGAGGTCTGCACCCTTGTCGGCATTCCGCATGAGGGACAGGTGCCGATAATGGCAGGAGTCACCGCATCGCAGTCATGATGTGTCTTGTTCTCACCCACGACGGGTATGATCATATTCGCCTTGTAGACCGATACAGTATCTCCGACTGCAAGGTTCAGCTTTTTCATTATACTGATATTATGCAGAGATGCCCTTGAGACCGAGGTGCCCTCCAGCTCGACCGTATCAAATACTGCCACGGGGTTTATAAGCCCTGTTCTGCTCGGTGACCACTCTATCTCGCGCACGACGGTATCGGCTGTTTCGTCTGCCCATTTGAATGCCATTCCGCTTCTCGGGTGATGAACTGTTTCTCCGAGGCTTCTGCCGTACTCCACATCATCATAGCTCAGAACAAGACCGTCCGACGGGAAATCGTTATTGACGATCTCATGCTCGAACCACTCTATAGCAGGTATCAGTGTCTCACGGTCTACAGTCCTGCCGTAGACCGTCTGGAATCCCAGTGACGCAAGCCATTCAAGCCCCCCCGAGACAGTCTTATTGTCATAGCCCTCAGCTTCGGCAAGCGTAAATGCAAAGAAGTTGACAGCCCTCTCTGCCACCACTCTCGGGTCAAGGCTTCGCAGTGTTCCCGAAGCAAGGTTGCGCGGATTCTTATACGGTTCTGTCCCCTCGGGGAGCGTATCGTTCACGCGCTCAAAATCCGAGTACCCGATCAGTGCCTCGCCTCTGAGTGCAAGATGCCCCTTAAAGGGTATCTGTCTCGGGATACCTCTGATGTGTGCTGCATTCGCCGTCAGATCCTCGCCGACCTCTCCGTTGCCGCGGGACACTGCCTGAGTCAGCCTTCCGCCGTCGTAATACAGGCAGACAGTCAGCCCGTCAAGCTTCCATGACAGGAAGCCCCTCTGCTCACCCAGCCAGTCACGCAGCGCCGCTCTGTCCTTGGTCTTGTCAAGAGAAAGCATTCTGCGCGGGTGAGTGACCTTCGGCAGATAGGACGACACCTCAAACCCTACCCTCTGTGTCATACTGCCGCCGAGTATCGTACCTGTTTCGGCTTCGAGCGCTTCAAGCTCACTGTACAGCCTGTCATACTCCGCATCGGTCATTATCGTCTCTGACGAATTATAATATCTGTCGGCAGCCTTTGAAAGCAGATCATTGATCTGCTTCATTCGCTGCACCTTGCTGTTTGTATTATCCAATCTGTTCACTCCCCGATCATAGCCTGAAATTATACGGCAGGAGCTCACCCAAGGTATATGCCCTGTCAGCAAGAATCACTCTGAGCCCGCTGCCGCAGAACTCACTCAGCACCTGCAAACAGGCTCCGCACGGCAGGCACCGCTGTGAAAAATCTCCGCTGCCGCTTCCTGCCACTGCTATCGCCGCAAACTCTCTGCACCCCTCCGAGACAGCCTTGAACACCGCTGTACGCTCGGCACAGTTAGTAAGCGGATACGACGAATTCTCCACATTGCAGCCGGTAAAAACTCTGCCGTCAGCTGCAAGCAGCGCCGCACCCACGCTGAAAGAGGAATACCTGCAATATGAATTCCCCGCGGCTTTGACTGCAAGCTCAAACAATTCCTTGTCACTCATATATCCACCTCAGATCATTTCAGCTCAACAACGGTAACTCCGTCCTCGCCCTCACCGTAAAGCCCCCGTCTTGACGACTTGACGTGGGGGTGACGTTTGAGATGCGCTCTCACTGCATTTTTAAGCACTCCCGTACCCTTGCCGTGGATTATCGTCACTATCCCTATTCCCGAGAGCACTGCCGCATCGAGGAAATTATCCACCTCGTAAACGCCCTCGTCTGCTGTGTAGCCTCTGATATCAAGCTCCGACTGAATCTTTCTCGTCATGCGGCTCTCGACTCCCTTGGTGGAAACACCCGAGCCCTTCTTCTGCTTCCGAGGCTTTTCGGGCTCAGCCAGCCGCAGCTTAGAAACATCTATCTTGACCTTCATCATGCCGCTCTGGATAAAGCATATGCCCTTGCTGTCGGGCGGAGTGAGAACAACAGCCTTCCTCTTGGTATCTGCCACGATAACGCTGTCGCCCTTTTTCAGCGGCCGCGGAAGCACATAGTCCTCATTGCGGCTGTCAGAAACAGGATTAGCTTCAAGATACAGCTTGTTCATTACCGAGCGCTGATCTCTCCGCGCCTGCAAAGCTCTGTCGGAAAAGTCCGCAGCGTCCTTCTCCTTTCTGAGCTTTTCAAGCTCATCTATCAATGCCTGAGACTCCCGCTGCACACTGTTGACTATATCTCCTGCTCTTCGCCTTGCAGCTTCGAGTTCCTCTTCCTTTTTGTCGTAGAACCTCTCCTTTTCAGCTTCAAGCTGCTCTCTCAGCTCCGCGGCTGCGCGCCTGTCAGTCTCTGCTGCGGACCTCTGTGCTTCAAGCTCGGTACGCATCTTCTCAAGGCTGTCGATTATCCGCTCAAACCTCCTGTTATCATCAGACACAAGCTCCTTCGCGTGGCTGATGACATCGGCAGGAATACCAAGCCTCTGCGAGATAGAAAAAGCATTTGACTTTCCGGGTGTGCCGATAATGAGCCTGTAGGTCGGCTGCATAGTTTCAACATCAAATTCACAGGAGGCATTCTCAACACCGCTTGTATCTATCGCGTACATTTTAAGCTCCTGATAATGAGTGGTGGTTATTATTGATGCGCCCTGCGAGCGCAGTCTCTCTATGATCGAAACAGCCAGCGCCGCACCCTCTATCGGATCGGTGCCCGAGCCCAGCTCGTCAAGCAGCACAAGGCTCCTGTAATCGGCAGTACCAAGTATACCGATAACATTATTCATATGAGCCGAAAAGGTCGAAAGGCTCTGTTCGATCGACTGCTGATCTCCGATATCGACGAGTATGTTTTTGTAGATACACACCTTACTGCCGTCCGACACAGGGATAAGCAGACCGCACATCGTCATCAGCGTGAGCAGTCCCACAGTTTTCAGGACCACGGTTTTTCCGCCCGTATTCGGTCCTGTTATGATGAGCGTATCATGCTCACCGCCGAGGGAGAGATCTATCGGCACCACTCTGTGCTTATCTATCAGCGGGTGACGCGCCTTATGCAGCACGATCACATTTTCATCGTTGAGCTCGGGCTCGCAGGCATTCATCACGGCAGCAAGCCCTGACTTTGCGAATATCAGATCAAGCTGCACACTTGCCCGAAAGCCTGACATGAGCTGCTCGGCAAACCGTGCAGTCTCTTCCGAAAGCTCCATGATTATCCTGTGTATCTCGTCCTGCTCCTCGCCTTTAAGTATTCTTATATCGTTGTTTGCCTCAACTACCGACATCGGTTCGATAAAAAGAGTAGAGCCCGTAGCCGAGGTGTCATGAACAAGCCCGCTTATCTGCCCCTTATGCTCGGTCTTTACAGGCAGGACAAATCTTCCGTCCCTCATCGTAACGATCGAATCCTGCAAATACTTCTGCGTTGATGAGGACTTTATCATCTTATCAAGTGTTTCTCTTATCCTTGCCTCGGAATTGCGTATCTTCCTTCTGATAGAATTCAGCGCGGGGCTTGCATCGTCGGCGAGCGTATCCTTATCTATGATCGCCGCTTCAAGCCTGTCGGCAAGATACTTGTTGGGGAACAGCTGCTCAAAATACACATCGAGCGGATTATCCTTATCGAGCACATCCGAATACCAGCTGCAAAGCATTCCGATCTGCTGAAGCATTCTTTTGATCTCGATAAGCTCACCTAAAGACAGTGCTGCTCCCGATTCGGCACGCTTGACAGATGCCGATATATCCTTAAAATTGTAAAACACCGGGTTCCCCAGCTTTATCGACAGCTCCAGTGCGCAGCTTGTCTTGCTTATCTCTTCCCGAACCTGCTCAATATCGCCGCAGGGCTCGATCTCTCTTGCAAGCCGCTTTGACGACTCGTTTGAGCATTTTTCCGCCAGCAGCTCCAGTATCTTATGCAGCTCCAGCTTTTCATAATATTTATTCAAGGGTATCACCTTCTGTATTTATGTTATAACGATCTGTAAAACGCAAGTGTTTCAAACTTGTCCGAAAAATAATATCTCACGATTCTTTCGGTAAACTCTGTAAGCTGCTGCTGATATTTTGGAGAGACCTTTATAGCAAACAGCCGTTCAAAATCCGTCAGCGCGATGTGCCTTACTATGTAAAGCAGCTTCGGGTCAAGCAATACGCCGTAAAGGCTTTCCTTGTTACGGCAGCAGCTGCTGCACTCCATCTCTCCCGCACGGATATTGAAATACATGATCTCGTCCTCGTACTTGTAGCACTTTGCACAGCCTATCAGATTCGGACGAAAGCCCGTGTCGCAGATGAGCCTGAACTCAAAGATAGATTTCAGCAGCTCGCGGTCCTTTTTGCCCTCATTGATATAATACAGCGTGTTAAGAGTGAGCCGCAGCACATCGTTCTTGTCACGCGCACCCTCTATCCGCGAGTAATACAGCAGCTCTGTGAGATATGCTGCAAGTGCAGACTTATAAACATCGAGCCTCAGCTCAAAGAACATATTTATCGGCTCGGCACTGTTAAGATAGTATTGTGTCTCGCCCCTTGCATTTGTCTTTTCCTCGCAGCAGAGCTCCGAATAAACATAAAGCTGCGTTGCAGAGGCATACTTTCCGCTCTTCATTCCGCCGCGCACAAATATGCTCAAAACTCCACGCTCTCTGGTAAGGGCATAGATCAGCTTACTGCTCTCGCCCTTCGGCTCTTCTCTTATCACAAGCCCCTTCAGCGTTATCATTGTCTCTGCCCTCCGATGAATGCTTATATCTCAGATAATCCGCTATCTTGCCGCTGCGCATGAAGATTTCCCAGAACACGGCTCCGCCTCCTGCCCGTACTAAAATCAAACGGCACGTCCGAACCTGCCGTTCACTGAAATTAGTATCTGCAAAGGCGGCAGAGGTATGTGTGGAAAAATAATCAGCTCAGACCGAAATTCTTGATAAGCGCTTCGCGGTTTCTCCAGCCCTCCTTGACCTTTACCCAGCATTGCAGATTGACCTTTATCGCAAAGAACGCTTCAAGCTCCGCTCTTGCATCTGCGCCGATCTTGCCGAGCATCGAGCCTCTCTTGCCGATAACTATTCCCTTGTGCGATTCTCTCTCACAGTAAATGGTCGCAGATATATCCAGTATATCCTCGCCGCTGCTGTCGGTACGTTCGTTAAGGCTCTCTATCGTAACGGCTATTCCGTGCGGTATCTCATCATTCAGCGCATTAAGTGCTTTCTCTCTTATCATCTCCGCCATTATCACCTTTTCGGGCTGATCGGTCAGCATATCGTCGGGGAAATAATGCGGTCCCTCGGCAGAGAACCTGTCTATCGCCTGCATCACAAGCTCAAGCCCGTCCTGCTCCTTTACGCTCACGGGAATGATCTCTTCAAAATCATAAAGCCCCGAATACTCGGCAAGCTTCGAGATAAGCTCGGTCTTGTCCTCGATCAGGTCTATCTTATTGACAACGAGTATAACGTGCGAGCGCCTTGAAAACTCGGCAGCCAAAGCTCTTTCGGGCTCTGATATCCCCTTGGTGCAGTCTATGACGAGCAGTGCGGTCTCTGCCTCTGCTACCGAATCGTTTATATTCTTCACCATGTGCTCGGACAGCTTATTCTTCGCCCTGTGCATACCCGGAGTATCGATAAAAACATACTGCGTCCCTCCGCGTGTCAGCACACCCGTTATCTTGGTGCGCGTCGTCTGCGGCTTGGCACTTACGGCGGCTATCCTCTCACCTATAAGCGCATTCAGCAGCGACGATTTGCCGACATTCGGCCTGCCGATTATCGTAACGAACGCATTCCTTGTATTTGTATTGACCTTCTCACTCATCTTCCTTTTCCTTATCCTTTCCCTTGTTTTTCCCCGACGGCAAAAATATCACTGCCAGCCAGATCGGCACAGACAATATCAGCAGCACGAGCATAGGGATATTATCCGCAAAATACCTGCCTATCCTGCCGAATGCATCTTTATCCCAAAACACAGCTATCCCCACAGCTGCCGCCGCTGCTGCTGCGGCCAGCACTGCCCCCGCAGCACAGTCCTTTGCTATGCCCGCAAACCTTGTCCGTTCGGGAGACACAAGATCAACTACTGCTTCAACGGCAGTGTTGAGAGCTTCAAGGGCGATCACCAGCCCTATAACGATATACACAGCTGCCCGCTCGCCGCGGCTCAGCTCATAAAACCTCATCAGTATCAGCACATAAAAAGCGGCGCAAAAATGAAACCTCATATTGCGCTCGTTTTTTATACAGTGTATTATTCCCGCCGATGCATATACAAAGCCCTTTGCAAAGCTTTGCAGTTCAGCTTTTATATTCATGCTCTTCGATCACAAAAGTCTCGTCCCGCGAGATACCGAGGCTGGCAAGGATAGCCTCCTCCTTTTCCCGCATTATGCGCTCCTGAAGCTTGCCCTCTTCATGGTCATAACCCAGCAGGTGCAGCATCGAATGAACAGTAAGAAAGCCGACCTCCCGTTCAAGCGAATGACCGTAGACCTCTGCCTGACGGTAAGCAGTCTCTATTGATATAACGATATCTCCGAGCAGATAAGCCCCCGTCTCGTGATCGACATCATACACTCCGTTCTCGCCGAGCGGAAAGCTCAGAACATCGGTCGAGCGGTCTATCCCGCGGTGCTCCTTGTTGAGGGCATGGATAGCTTCATCATTTACAAAGGTAACGCTTATCTCATAGCTCTCATTATGCCCCTCGCTCTCAAGCACAGCGTGGCAGCACTTCCTTATCAGCAGACGTATACCTGTGGGTATCTTGATGTCATTCTGATCGTTGGAGATCAGCACTTTAACCTTTCCCATTGTGATTTGAACTCCCTTTCTCGTAATACTTTTCGTAAGCCCTGATGATATCCTGCACGAGCTTATGCCTTACAACGTCCTTCTCGGTAAAGCGGTTCACCGAGATATCGGCGATCCCTTTCAGCACCTTCACAGCCTCGATCAGACCCGAGCGCCTTGAATCGGGCAGGTCGATCTGTGTGATATCGCCTGTAATGACTATCTTTGAATTGAAGCCGAGCCTTGTCAGGAACATCTTCATCTGCTCGGGTGTGGTATTCTGCGCTTCATCAAGGATGATGAACGAATCGTCCAGCGTTCTGCCGCGCATATATGCAAGTGGGGCGACCTCTATGCAGCCGCGCTCCTGCTGTCTGGCAAAGGCCTCGGGCCCGAGCATCTCAAACAGCGCATCATAAAGCGGCCGCAGATAGGGATCTACCTTGTTTTGCAGATCACCGGGGAGAAAGCCCAGCTTCTCGCCTGCCTCAACAGCGGGCCTCGTGAGAATTATCTTGTTTATCTCATGAGCCCTGAATGCCTTTACAGCCATTGCCACGGCAAGATAGGTCTTGCCTGTTCCTGCGGGGCCGACACCGAGCACGATAGTATTGTCCCTTATAGCATCGACATATTTTTTCTGCCCTATCGTTTTCGGCTTGACTATCCTGCCGCTCATGGTAACACAGATACCGTCGTCACTGAGCTTATACAGATCCTCCTGCGTGCCCTCCCTGACAAGAGAGAACACATATCTTATATTCTGTTCATTTATCGGCTCGCCCTTATTTGCCATTGCAAGCAGGGCATCAACAGCCTTTGAAGCGGCGAACACATTTTCCTCGTCACCCGTTATCTTGATATCTCCGCCCCTGCTAAGCACAGCAACAGAATACTCCTTCTGTATAAGGTTTATATTCTCGTCGTAATTGCCGAACAGATTCAGCACAGAGTCCATTCTTTCAACATTTATTACACGTTCCGCCATCAGCAGTCATTATAACCTCCTGAAAAATCAACTACTTTATTATTATATCACATCAGCAAAATAAATGCAATTGTTTTTTCTATGTTTTTCACATATTTTTTTCATTTGCTGATAAAAAACTCTACTTCTTCACTAATGACACCGTAAAGTGTATATTTCACAGTAAGACATACCCCGTCATCGCGGATATCGACAGTCTGCTCCCTTGATCTGAGCTCAAAATCACCGAGGAAATTATGCTCATATGTCTCTGCAAGCTGTTCGGCGCGGCGCTCTGCCTGCTCTGCCGAAAGCGGACGCTCGGATATTGTATATTCGTCAAGTCCGACAGTCTTGATACCTATTGGAAGCTCCACACCGAAGAATGTCAGCGGGGTATCGCTCAGAGGTGTTATCTTGCTCATCGACTCCTCGGGAAAGAACAGCGGAATATCAACATCAAACAGAGATATCATCGTTTTTGTGCCGTGTTCACCTGTCAGAGTCTTTTCCGTGGTGCTGTAGGGCTGAAAGAAGGTCTCGGTCCGTTCAAATGTGCCGTAGACCTTACCGAGAGAGCGCGTATAGTAATGCACATAAAAGTGCTTCACAAAGCCGTGTCTGGAATAATTAAGGTCACCGATAACATCGCCGCTTATCAGCATATCACCTTTGCGGACACCGCTCCCCACTGTCGTCATAAGCTGACCGTCGAGCAGGTCTATCTTCTCGACCACACCGTTCTCACGCGCTATAAGATTTGTAGGAAGCCGCTTCTGCGTATATTCGGGCTTGGGGACATTCTCCACAACATCGATGACTGCCTTGCAGCCCTGAATGCTTATGCCCGCCCACGAGATACCGTCGATACTGCGTTTAAGCTCGCGCTCTGCTGCTGTCAGGTCGAGCCCGCTGCTGCTGCAGCCTGCATAGATACCGTTCTGATACAGCACTCCCATTATCTCGTCCCTTAACTGCGGGTCGTCGCAAAGCACCTCAAAGCTGAATATAAGATCGGACATGACAAAGATCACGATGAGAGATACGATGCTGCCGAGGAGCAGTCCTTTCTTTGCAAGGAGCCTTTTCAGCAGCGTTACAGTTCCCTGCTCGCCGACTATCTCATACTCTGCGCCGATCGAGCCGAGATAGTCGGAAATACCGCGTTTGAACTCATAACCTGCCGTAAGATAAAGGCTGCCGCCCTTGCTCACGATATCCTCAGCCTGCAAATGCTCCGACATAACGAACCTGAGCACCCTCGAGGAATACTCATCGTTTATCCTGAACGTTACCTTTCCCAGTATGCTCATACCTCGCCGCTGCTCCTTTTTCTTTCAAGAGTCACCTGTGTTATCCGCCCCGAAACTGCTACACTGCCGTTTGAAAAGCTGTCCGCGTGCAGTCCGCTGCCCCATATCTCAACAATGAACCTTCTTGTAAGCACTCTCGCCATGACATCGCTGCAATCAATGATCTGCCTGCACCCCTCGATCATAACGCGGCTGTCAGAGGTTATCGTGATATACGAATAACCGCCCGCTGCTTCGGCTGCGGCTTCTCTGTGTCTGCCCATATCGCCCCTCCGTATCTGTATCTGATATCCGGGTCAGCCCGACCCGCACACTACATTATATTTGTGCAGATGCCGACATATACATTTTACAGAGGTGATAAGATTGCAGATCATAAAAAAAGCTGCTGCGGCGATCATTGCGGCGGCAGCAATGACAGGGCTGATCGTTTATTCGGGAGAGGTCTCACAGGCAGTTGAGCAGAGCATCGAGAGGTGTATAAAGATCATAGTGCCGTCACTGTTTGCATTCATGGCAGTATCAAGGCTGCTGATATCTTCGGGTGCTGCGGAGCAGCTTTCACGGCCGCTCGACCTCACTCTCGGGAAGCTTTTGAAAATGCCGCGCGGCGGAACGGCGGTATTTGTTCTGTCAAACATTGCGGGCTACCCTGTAGGGGCATCCATGCTCACACAGCTGCGTCAGGAAGGTCGCATCGGCAGAAGATCGGCTGAGGCAATGAGCATATACTGCTATGCGGCAGGCCCAGCTTACCTGATAAATGCAGCAGGTCTCGGGATATACGGCAGCAGGACGGCGGGACTGTCACTGTTCCTGAGCGTATTCACGGCAAATATCATTCTCGCCGCAGCAATAAACCGAATCTACAAGCCCGAGCTTACACCCGCTCCCGCTAACGGCAGCGGCCTCGGCGGTCAGCTGGTAAGCTCGGTCACGAGTGCAGGAGAGGCGATGTTTGATATGTGCCTGATGATAGTATTCTTCTCGGCACTGCTCGCAGCCGCAGAAGCATCGGGAGCATTTACAGCGATAGACAGAGCCTTCGGCCTGAGCCGCAGCTCATCGGTCTTATTGAGATCGGTATTTGAGATCACTGCCTCGTCTCAGCTTTCGCCAAGCTCGATCGGAGCACTTCCCGCACTCGCAGCAGCTTGCAGCTTCGGCGGACTTTGCGTGATATTCCAATTGAGATCAGTGATCGGAAACAGCTACAGCTTAAAGCTGTTTTTCATCTGGCTGCCGATAAGAGCTGCGCTCGTATTTCTGCTCTGCAAGATGTATGATTGGATATTATTGGATAATTATTTGCCGACATTTACCCAAAGCGAACAATTAATCGTCGAATTAGACAATTTCTTACCCTCTCTTTGCTTGATTATGATGATTTTTATATTGGTTTTTCAAAAAAGACTGGATTTTTTGAAAAGAGTGTGATATAATTAATGGGTAAGAAATCTATTAGCTATTAAAAGGAGTGTTTTTGACTATGGCTAAGAAGAAAAACTTTTTCGGCAATGGGATCCAACCTTCCTGTTCGTATTGTGCATACGGTAACCGTTCGAGAGAGGGCAACAAGGTGCTCTGTGAGAAGCAGGGTCTTGTTGATGCTGACTACAGCTGCAAGAAATGGCTCTATGATCCGATAAAGAGAGTGCCCAAGAAGCAGCTCACTATCCCCAATCAGGAGGACGACGTTATCTGATCATCTTTTATTGGATTAGTAAAGGCGGCAAGTCATGCCGCCTTTTTATTTTGCTGTCTGCTGCACCCGATCGCTGCCGTTCAGATAAATGTCGGGTATCTCCCCGACTATTACGGTATCTGCCGCGATGTATTCATTGCTTATCGTTATGTTTTCCTCTCCCGTCGGCAGGAATGCGGTAAACTCGACAGATACTCTGATGATTACCCGCAGGCGCGTCTGGTTTATCCCTTGACACTCAAACGAAGTCTCGATTGCAGTGTCTGCGGTTCCCGACTGCTGGTATCTGATATTGATATCGGGGCCTCTGCCGCTGAAAGCCGCTATGTCTGTAAGATCGCCGAGCGTGAGCGTGACCTTGTCGTATTCACTTGACGAAAGCCTGTTGTTTACATACCGCCTGAGATAGCCCTGAAGCCTGTTCAAAGCAGCAGTATCAGCCTCCGCCGAGATTATCCTGCCGCCGCCGTCCCGTCTGACTATGTAATAGTCCGAGCCCTCATTTGCTGCCGAGGCTGCACAGTCGGCAAGAATGCTATTGACGATCTCGCCGCACTTATATCGGCAAAGCTCAGAAAGATGCTGCTCCAGCCTGTGATTCAACAGAGTGAATCCGACTATCACAGCGACCAGCACGAACAAGATAATATACGAGATCAGGCATTTCTTTGATGCCCTGTGTGAACTCATAGCTGCCACCTCCTGTATATTATAATACTGAAGCGGCAAAAAAGTGAAGGACGAGCCGACCGTGCGGTCAGCCCGTCCCTTTATAATATGGTATATCTCTGTCCTGTCTGCGCTTACTTGGCAGCAACAGCAGCCTTTGCAGTCTTTACAATATTGTCTGCGCACAGACCGAAATCCTTGAGCAGCTGAACTGCGGGACCCGAATGTCCGAACACATCGTTCACACCGATCTTGACCACCTTGGTAGGCAGCTTAGCGGAAAGCACATCGCATACAGCAGAACCGAGCCCGCCGATGATGCTGTGCTCCTCGACAGTGAGCACAAGGCCTGTAGCCTTTGCAGCCTCAACGATAAGCTCTTCATCTATAGGCTTGATGGTATGGATATTGATGACCATAGCGGAGATACCCTCTGCTTCGAGCAGCTTGGCTGCCTCGATAGCTTCGTTCACCATAAGTCCCGTTGCAATGATCGCTATATCCTTACCGCCGCGAAGCCTGATGCCCTTGCCCAGCTCAAACTTATAAGCCGCAGGATCGTTGAAAACAGGCACAGCAAGTCTGCCGAAACGCATATAAACGGGGCCGTTATGCTGTATAGCAGCTTCAACAGCAGCCTTTGCCTCAACATCGTCTGCGGGATTGATGATCGTCATTCCGGGGATAGTCCTCATCAAAGCGATATCCTCATTGCACTGATGCGTAGCGCCGTCCTCACCGACAGATATGCCCGCGTGAGTAGCACCGATCTTGACATTCAGATGAGGATAGCCGATAGAATTGCGCACTATCTCAAAAGCACGGCCCGCCGCAAACATAGCAAAGGTCGATGCAAAGGGTATCTTTCCCGTTGCTGCAAGGCCTGCGGCAACACCCATCATATTAGCCTCTGCGATACCGCAGTCAAAGAAGCGCTCGGGGAATTTTTTCTTGAAAATACCTGTCTTGGTAGCAGCCGCAAGATCGGCATCGAGTACATATAAGTTTTCGTATTTATCGCCGAGAGCTGCCAGAGCCTCACCGTAGCTCTCTCTTGTAGCCTTCTTGATAACATCTGCCATTGCTCAGCCCTCCAATTCTTTCAGTTTAGCGGTAAGCTCGGAAACTGCCTGCTCATACTGCTCGGCATTGGGAGCAGTACCGTGCCAGCCTACCTGATTTTCCATATAAGAAACGCCCTTGCCCTTTATACTCTTCTGAATAATGACAACAGGCTGACCCGAGATCTTCTCGGCCTCATTGAATGCTCTTTCGATATCGTCAAAATCATGGGCATCCATTTCGATCGCGTACCAGCCGAACGCCTCGAATTTTTCCTTGATCGGATAAGGCGACATTACATCGCTGATCTTACCGTCGATCTGAAGACCGTTGTTATCAACGACAGCAACAAGATTGTCAAGCTTGTAGTGAGCCGCAAACATAGCAGCCTCCCAGACCTGACCCTCCTCGATCTCGCCGTCGCCGAGAACGGTGTATACCTTAAAGGTGCTGCCGGATATCTTGCCCGAAAGCGCCATTCCGCAGGCAGCGGATATACCCTGACCGAGCGAGCCCGAGGACATATCAACACCCGGGATATTTATGCAGGGATGACCCTGGAGCATAGCGCCGATATGACGAAGGCTCTTGAGCTCCTCCTTCGGGAAGAAGCCTTTCTCCGCAAGCACAGAATAAAGAGCAGGTGCGGTGTGACCCTTCGAGAGCACGAATCTGTCCCTCTCGGGCTCATCGGGCTTGTCGGGATAAACGTTCATTTTTGCGAAATAAAGATAGGTCAGCAGATCAGCGATAGAAAGCGACCCGCCCGGGTGACCCGATTTAGCGTTGAAAACACCCTCGATTATCCCGAGGCGCACTTTACAGGCTGTGATCTCAAGCTGTTTTTTGATAGTTGCGTCCATAACATAACCTCCAAATATATTTGATTTAATATAATTGTTTA
>CAMOFU010000022.1 GCA_946613705.1 uncultured Clostridia bacterium | reverse complement strand
ATGTGCGTGATCTGATGAGAGAGCGTGTCTCCAGACTGGACAGGTGGTGTTCAGCCGAGGATATGGCTGCGCTTATGTCCATAGTTGATGCTATCCCCGATTGCGACACTGTTCTGCACGGTGATCTTCACCCGGGAAATATAATGATACAGGACGGCGAACTGGTGCTGATCGACCTTGCCGAGGTCACGGTGGGTCCACGCGCCTTTGACCTTGCTGCCATATTCCGTGATATGATCTCAGGTGCGCGTACAGATGAAAAGCTGACGGAAACGACGATCGGTATGCCTGTTTCCATGGTAGAGCAGACGGCACAGCTTTTCTTCATGAAGTATTTGGGTATCACCGACCCCGCCGAGCTGAAGGGCTTCTTTGACAAGCTGGGTCTGATCTACGCCTTTAATGTCGTGCTGCTTTGCGGCTCGGGCATCGGTGCGGCCGAGGCTTATGCTCCGCGTATCATGGAAAACCTGCTGCATCCCGTGGTGCTGGCAAACAAGGATGCTATCCCTTATCTGATCTCGACTCTTTGAGCATCGGCATACTCGGAACATCTTCGTATCATAATAATAACGAAAAAGACAGATTGATTTGATCAGATGATTGGTCTTTATCTCAACGGTATCATATTTCCATTATCACGGTACGCATCGATAATATAATCTATATCGGACTTATCAACGCACTATTCAACTTCACGACAGTTTTCTTCTGAGTTGATAAAGATCTTGCCGCTTTTCTCTTCGATCCTAAGCTCAACAGGGATCATCATGATGTTGTATAATGAGGCTATATCAAGAGATAAAAAACCAGCTGATATATAATAATAGAGACTTCAATAAAAACTATAATCAAGTAAATATAAAGAAGGGATCCAAAAATGGAACAAGCTCTTGGCATACTGGCAGCGCTGCTTGTCAGCCTTACTCTTTTTTCCTGTGCGAGTGACACGAAACCCGACAGCAATGATCCAAAGGAAAGTACATTGTCCGAAACAAGCAGCAATGGAAAAATTTTAAAATTTTTCGGCTGTATTAAGTTGACAAACAGTGGGCAGCCTA
Organism: uncultured Clostridia bacterium; assembly: GCA_946613705.1. Lineage (GTDB taxonomy): Bacteria > Bacillota > Clostridia > Oscillospirales > Ruminococcaceae > FB2012. The sequence continues at coordinate 15,261 of CAMOFU010000022.1, read as the reverse complement.
TTATAATATATAGAAAGAGGACGGAGACACCTCCGTCCTTGTTTTTAGACCGAAAGCATACTATTCATATAGGTTTAATATGTTAAAGGAGCGTGCAGTCATGCCGATCACTGAGAAAAAGGTGTTATCACCCCAGGAGGAAAGAATCAAAAACAGTCATGCACCGTCGGATAAGCGAGCGGGAAGGCTGCTTGCAGGCTTTCAGGGAACGCGCCCTGTTATTGATATAGAGCGGGGCAGATACTTTACCGAGAGCTTTAAAAAGACAGAGGGTCAGCCGCTTGTGCTGCGCTGGGCAAAGGCGCTGTATCATTATGCGGAAAATGCGTCGGTTTATATCGACGACGGTCAGCTCATTGCGGGCAGAGCGGGCAGGGAGGGACGCTACGGCATACTCTATCCCGAGCTGGACGGTGACTTCCTTGATGAAATGATAAAGAGCCTTCCCGAAAGGGACAGCTCTCCCTTTGACATTACCGATGAGGACGCACAGTATATCATATCCGAGATCTCACCCTACTGGAAAGGGAAGACCTTCCATGAGGCACTTGCTGCGGCTATTCCCGAGGAAACAAGGCGCTATACCTATAATAACGATGCGGAGCTTTCCTCGCGGTTCATAGTCAACGAAACGGCTTCCTTTCGCTCGTCGATACAGTGGGTGCATGATTATGAGAAGCCTCTGCGTATCGGCTTCAACGGCATCAGGCGCGAGGCTCTCGATAAGCTTGCGGCGCTTGACGAATTCAGCCCCATAGACAATACCGAGCGCAGGCCGTTTTTAGAGGCGGTCATTATCACGGCAGATGCTATCATCCTCTGGGCAGACAGGCACGCGGAGCTTGCAGAGAAGAAGGCTGCTGAAGAGCGTGATGAAAAGCGCCGCGCAGAACTCACCGAGCTTGCACGCATCTGCCGCAAGGTGCCCGCGGAGCCCGCAGATAGCTTTTACGAAGCCGTTCAGAGCCAGTGGTTCATACAGCTGTTTTCACGCATCGAGCAGAAGACAGGCACTATAATCTCCAACGGCAGAATGGATCAGTACCTTTATCCCTATTACAAGGCGGACAAGGAAAAGGGGCTTATTGATGAGGACAGAGCCGAAGAGCTGCTGGAGTGTGTCTGGGTGTCTATGGCGCAATACATCGACCTTTATCTTTCAAAGGCGGGCGGAGCCTTCAACGAGGGCTATGCTCACTGGGAGGCTGTTACTATCGGCGGTCAGACTCCCGACGGCAGGGACGCTGTCAACGAGCTGACCTATATTCTCCTGCGCTCGAAGAGAGAGTTCCCGCTCAATTATCCCGACCTTGCGGCAAGAGTGCATCAGCGCTCGCCGAAGCGTTATCTTTACGAGGTCGCAGAGACTATCAAGGACGGCTCGGGCTTCCCGAAGCTGATAAACGATGAAGAGGTGATACCGCTCCTGCTTGCAAAGGGAGCGCAGTTTGAGGAGGCATATGATTACAGTGTTTCGGGCTGTGCAGAGTGCAGGATGCCCAACCGCGACACCTTCACATCTCCCTGTGCCTACATAAACTTTGCGGCGGCACTTGAGATGACGATATATAACGGACGTATGCTGAAATACGGCAGCGAGGTGATAGGACTTCGCACAGGCGAGGCCGAGAGCTTTGAAAGCTTTGATGAGTTCCTTGCCGCTTATCTCAGGCAGCAGAAGAACTTCATGAAGCACGCATTTATCCAGCAGCACGAAATAATCCGTCTGCGTGCGGAGCATTTTGCATCTCCGCTGGGGTCGTCGCTGCACAGGCTTTGCATGGAGCAGCAGAAGGATATCCACTCGCCAAAGATAGAGGGCGGTATCGACCTCGGTTACTTTGAGTTCATCGGCTACGGCACAGTCGTGGATTCGCTTGCAGCGATAAAGAAGCTGGTGTTTGAGGATAAGCGGATCACCTTTGCCGAGCTGAAAAAGGCTATGGAAAATGATTTCGAGGGCTATGAGCCGATAAGGCAGCTCTTGCAGAGCGCCCCTGCTTACGGAAACAATGACGGTTATGCCGACGAGATAGGCAGGCTGCTTGACCGAGAGCTTTTAGAGTTTACCAAGAAATACTCTAAGGAGCTTGAGGTCCATCTTGATCTGAGATATGTTCCGTTCACCTCTAATGTGCCCTTCGGCAAGGTGGTCTCGGCTACACCCAACGGCAGACACGCCTACAAGCCCCTTTCGGACGGCTCGTCGGCATCTCAGGGCGCTGACAGGAACGGCCCGACAGCTGTACTGCTCTCCAACTATGCCACAAAGAACTACGACCACCGCGACCGTGCAGCAAGGCTTTTGAACATCAAGCTGAGCCCGCAGTGCGTCAGCGGAGAGGAGGGCACGGAAAAGCTTGTTGACTTCATCAGAGCGTGGAGAGATCTCAGGCTCTGGCATTTGCAGTTCAATGTCATCAACCGCGAAACGCTGATAAAGGCGCAGCAGGACCCCGATTCCTACCGCAGCCTGCTGGTGCGTGTTGCGGGCTACAGCGCATATTTCTGCGAGCTGTCAAAGGACTTGCAGGACGATATAATATCACGCACAGAGCATACAGCCGTATGACGGGAACGGTCTTCAATATACAGCCGTATTCCCTGCATGACGGCCCCGGGATACGCACTGTGGTTTTCCTGAAGGGCTGCCCTATGCGATGTGAATGGTGTGCAAACCCCGAGTCACAGAGCATAAGTCCGCAGGTGTGGTTCGACCGTGAAAAATGCATCAGCGGAAAGGGCTGTTCATTCTGTGCGAAGCTTACAGATATATCACGCTTTGACCCTGCTGCCTTTGACGGCGAGACAAAGAGCTTTGAGAGCATTTGCCCCTGCGGCGCACTGGGGGTCTACGGCAGAGAAATGACTGTCGGTGAGATAATTGACAGAGTCGAGGCCGAGAGCGTTTTTTACGGCGAGGACGGCGGGCTGACTCTTTCAGGCGGAGAGCCTTTCATGCAGGGAGAGTTTGCCATTGAGCTGCTGCGGGAGGCTAAACGGCGGCATATCAATACTGCGGCCGAGACCTGCGGGCAGTGCAGCAAAGAGGTGCTGCGCCGGGCGGCAGGGCTGCTCGATCATATCATGTTCGATATCAAGCTCATAGACGAGGAACGGCACAGAAGATACACAGGCTGCTCCAACAGGCAGATACTTGATAATCTTGAAATGCTGTTTGCAGAATTTCCCAAGCTCCGCAAGCGGATAAGAACACCCGTGATACCGACAGTCAACGATAACGAAGAGGATATAAGGGCAATAGCAGGGCTTCTGTCCGGCAGGGAGAATTACAGCTATGAGCTGCTGCCCTATCACCGCTTCGGAGTGGGAAAATACAGGCTGCTGGGCAGAGAATATGCAGCCATTCCCGATAAGCTCGACAGTGAGCTTTTTGAAAAGCTGAAACAACTTACACTTTGAATAAAAAAGGAGGAGACTGTATGCACAAGGTATTGCTTCTGGCACTTGACAGCGGCGCTGCGGAGAAGCTTTCTGCACTTTCGATCTGGGGAGACAGCAGCGGCTTTGAGATCACGGCCTTCTCCAGGCAGCTTATTATGAGCTATGAGGGCTTTGATCTGATAATCGCGGGTGCTGAGGCAGGTCTGACACTGTTGAGGACGGTGAAAAGCGAGCATCTGCCTGCGGTGATCCTTTACAGCAGCGAGCCCTCGTTTGAGGCGGCACGTCAGGGAATGATACTGCGCGCCTATGATTACATCACTGAGATATCCGAGGCGGGAACACTTGCAGAGGCTTTGATAAGGCTTCGCGGAGAGATATCAGGCAGCAGCATTACCCCGCGGAGCATTGCCGAGCGCATCGGTGCTTTTTTTGATGAACGCAGCGACGCGATCTATGATTTCATCTCGGGATACTCCCGCGAATTCAGGACAGGAAGCGGACACAGCAGCGACAAGGGCAGAGAGGTCTTTTCCATCGTGGTGGATGAGGTGTTCGCAAAATATCCGTGGCTGGATCTTTACATCAACGACCGTATATACCGCACTGCTGCGGATAACGAGGATATCCCTGCGATGATAATGACGCTTTTCTCGGAATTCTGCGAGCTTTATCCCCGCCATTCGAGTCAGCTTGATGAGCTGTTTGACAGGATACTTTTTTATCCCGATGAAGACCTTCGGCAGAAAACACTTTCGGCGGAGCTGCATATAAACAGCACCTATCTGAGCACGGTCTTTCCCGCGCAGACAGGAATAAGATTCGTTGATTACATCAACTCCGTAAAGCTCAAACGGGCAGCATTTCTTCTTCTGGATACAAAGCTTGGGGTAACAGAGATCGCATCAAGGCTGGACTATCGGGATAACAGCTATTTCTCAAAGCTGTTCCGCGCGAAATACGGTGTCACGCCGTCGATGTTCCGCCTGCCGAACGATTACGATTTTCAGATATGAGGTCATACTATGGATTGGTCATACACACAGCCTGTCGATATATATTTCGGCAGAAAAAAAACAGAGGTCCTTTCCGATCTCATTAAAGGATACAGAAGGCCCGCTCTTGTTGTTGACAGCTTCTTTGCGGGCTCGGCTCTTGAAAAAAGGCTCGGGGAGCTTTGCGGGACAGAGCTTGTTTATTCGGACATCTCGCCCAACCCCGATGTTGCCGAGGTCGATCGCTGTGCGGCTCTCCTGCGGGAGAAAGGTGCTGACGTTATCGCTGCCGTCGGCGGCGGGAGCGCCATTGATCTTGCAAAGGCTGCATCGGTCAGAGCAGAAAAGATAAGCGAATACCACGGCACGGGAAAGGCAGTGCCAAAGGAGCATCTGCCTGTCATAGCGCTGCCGACAACGGCAGGAACAGGCAGCGAGGTGACCTGTGTTTCTGTACTCACGGACCGAAGCACGGGGAAGAAATGCCCGATAAATTCCGAGAGCTTTTATCCAAAAGCGGCAGTCATCGACCCGGAGCTGACACTTACTGTTCCGCCGGGAGTTACGGCATCTACAGGCATAGATGTGCTCTGTCACGCGGTCGAGGGCTATTGGAGCCGCGGTCATCAGCCGATATGCGATGCCATAGCAGTTCACGCGGCAAGGCTGGTGCTCGATCATCTTCCGAGAGCCTTCTCAGCACCCGATGATATCGAGGCAAGAGAAAGGCTTGCCGAGGCATCGGTCATGGCGGGGCTTGCCTTTACGCTCCCGAAGACGACCGCCCCCCACGCCTGCTCATTTCCGCTGACGGGCATTTACGGGATACCTCACGGCGAAGCCTGCGGACTGACGCTGGACTTTTTTGTGCGAGTGAATTCTGCCGACCCGAGGACGCAGCAGTTATCGCGTCTGCTCGGCTTCGGCAATGCGGAGCTTTTTGCCGAGCATATCCATGCGCTGAAAAAAAGCACAGGTCTGCGTTGCGATCTTTCTGACCTTGTGCAGACAGCGGAAGACATCGGCATACTTGTAAATAAGAGCCGTCACCCTAATCTTGCAAACAACCCCATAGAGATCACAGATGATATACTCTATGAGCTGTATACAAAGCTATCGAAAGGAAGTAATTGAAATGTCGGAACTAACAAGAGAGCAGGTACTTGAATATGACCGTGAGTACAATCAGCACCCGTGGCTGACGGGAACGGTAAATGCCATTCCCGTTGAGCGTGCGGACGGTATATTTTTCTGGGATTACAACGGAAAGAGATACTACGATATGTCCTCGCAGCTGGCGAACGTCAACTTAGGCTACGGCAACAGGGATATCATCGAGGCTGTGAAGAAGCAGATAGAGATATTGCCCTACATCGCCCCCGCATATGCCTCGGGTCCCCGTGCAGAGCTGGCAAAGAAGATCATCGGGCTTGCTCCCGACAACATGGGCAAGGTGTTTTTTACCTGCGGCGGCTCTGATGCCAACGAGGCGGCTATCTATGCGGCAAGGACATTTACGGGCAGGAGCAAGGTGCTTTCAAGATACCGCTCCTATCACGGCTCAACGCTTGGCTCGGGAAATCTTTCGGGTGACCCGAGGCGCTTTGCACTGGAGCGTCCCGCTGCCAACGGCTTCCTGAAATTCTTCGACCCCTATGTCTACCGCTCGAGCATAGATTTCAGGTCCGATGCCGAAGCAAGCGCCTACTATCTCGGTCTGCTGGAGGAGCAGATACAGTATGAAGGCCCCGATCAGATCGCTGCGATAGAGGTTGAGTCGATCACGGGCGCGAACGGTGTTATTATACCGCCTGACGGCTATTTGCAGGGGCTTAGGGCGCTCTGCGACAAATACGGCATTTTGCTCATCTGCGATGAGGTAATGGCAGGCTTCGGCAGAACGGGAAAGATCTTCTCCTTCGAGCACTGGGGCATAAAGCCCGATATAATCTCATTTGCCAAGGGCGTTACCTGCGGCTACGTTCAGCTGGGCGGGATCGTCATCAGCAAGCAGATCGCGGAATATTTCAAGGACAAGACCTTCCTCTACGGCCTTACCTACAGCGGGCACACCCTCGCCTGCGCTGCGGGGCTCGCCTGCGTGAACTACTATCTTGACAACAACATCTTAGATCATGTAAACGAGGTCGGCAAGGTGTTCGGTGAGCTGCTTGAGGAGCAGAAGGCAAAGCACAGGTCTGTGGGCGATGTCAGATACATCGGTCTGTTCGGCGCGGTGGAGCTGATGAAGGACAGGGATAAAAAAATACCCCTCGTTCCCTACGGCTACGACGAGAACAAGACCATGTCCCGCATACAGGGAATGCTGAAGGAGCGCGGATTTGCAGCCTTCGGCAGAGAGAACAACATCAACATAACTCCGCCGCTGATAATTACAGAGCAGCAGCTGAGAGATGCATTTGCTATACTTGATGAGGTGCTCACGATAGTTGACAATGAACTGATCTGAAAACAATAAAGCCCTCCACAGCCGTACTGCGACTGCGGGAGGGCTTTGCTTTATATGTCTCCCGCAGCTGCTCGGAGTAATGAAAATATTCTGAAAATATTACCCAGTATACCTATTGACTTACTATGCTTTAAGTGATATACTTTATACAAATCAGAACAACTGTCAGGGAGTGTGAGTATGAAAAAAGCTTCGGGGAAAAACCTGCTGATATCTCTTATCACGGTAGGAGTTATCGTTGCGGCATGGTTTATCGTGACCTCCACAGGCTCGGTCAGCGAGCTGTTTATCCCAAAGCCTTCGAGCGTATGGAATGCTTTTGTTGATGTTATCAGGGACGGCTACAAGGGCAGCACGCTTTTCAAGCATCTCGGAACGAGTCTGCAAAGGCTGATGATCGCATATCTCATCTGTGTTGTGACGGCGGTTCCTCTCGGGCTTCTCAGCGGCTACAATTCGAGGATAAGAGCAGTACTGGAACCTATAATAGAATTCTACCGTCCGCTGCCGCCGCTTGCATACTACACTATCCTTACGCTGTGGATGGGGATAGACGAGGGATCAAAGCTGGCTCTGCTCTACCTTGCGGGATTTGCTCCGATATACATCTCGTGTGTGGCGGGAGTTATCCGTATTAAGGAGGATTACATCAACGGTGCGAAAACGCTCGGCGCAAACAAGCGGCAGATCTTTTTCTACGTTATTTTTCCCGCAGCGCTGACCGATGTTTTCACGGGACTGCGCACCGCACTCGGAGTTGAATACACAACGCTCGTTGCAGCAGAGATGGTCGCCGCAACAGCAGGTATCGGCTGGATGGTGCTTGATGCAAGCAAATATCTCAGGAGCGATATAGTGTTCATGGGAGTTTTGATCATGGGCATCACAGGCATATTGCTCGATCAGATAATAAGGCTGATCGAAAGGAAGGTAATACACTGGAAGGGTCGCAGTTGACTCTTTGGTGATATATTAAAGGAGGAAATGAAAATGAAAAAGGTAAGATTCTTAGCAGCATTGACAGCAGCAGCACTCTCGGCGGGTATGCTCACAGCCTGCGGCAGCAGCGACAGCTCGGCAGCGGGAAGCACAGCGGAAGGCACAGCATCCGGTTCGGAGAGCTCGGGCTCGGGAAAGGTAGTTATCGGGACGCTCGACCTTGTGAACGGCGACCTTATCGCACAATATGAAAAGTGGTACGAGAGCGAGCTCGGGGTCGAGGTCGAGATCAAGAAGTTTGACTCGGGCAAGGACATAAATGCAGCCTTCGCATCGGGCAGCATCGACATCGGTCAGGAAGGCTCGTCGCCTGCTGCACTGGCGATCGCCAGCGGACTTGATGTTGAGGTGTTCTGGATCGCGGATATCATAGGCAGCGCAGAAACTCTTGCAGCTAAGAACGGCTCGGGCATCGAGACTCTTGCCGATCTGAAGGGCAAGAAGGTTGCAACGCCTTTTGCATCGACAGCACATTACAGTCTGCTCAACGCATTGAAGCTTGAAGGCATCGATGAAAATGAAGTCACCATTCTTGATATGGAGACCGACAAGATAAATGCAGCATGGCAGACAGGAGATATAGATGCAGCTTATGTTTGGTACCCTGTATTGGGTGAGCTGCTGAAGGACGGCAAGTCGATAACAGATTCCGCAAAGCTTGCTGACAAGGGCATCGTCACAGCAGACACAAATGTTGTAAGGCGCGAGTATGCAGAGGCTAATCCCGACGTTGTGGCAAAGTTCACCGAGCTGCAGCTAAAAGCCAATGAGATCATCAACACAGACAGCGCAAAGGCCTCCGAGGAGATAGCCTCGGTACTTGAAATAAGCAAGGACGATGCTGCCGATCAGATAACTCAGTTCACATATCTTGATGCCGACAAGGAGATAGAGCAGCTTGACAAGAAGTTCGCTGCGACCCTCAAAAGCACCGCCGACTTCCTTGTGGAGCAGAAGTCGATAACCTCGGCTCCCGAGCTTTCGGAGTTTGAAAAGAGAGTTACCTCGGAGTTCGTAAAGAAGGCTGCGGGGAAATAAGGAGTATATCAATGAGCGACGATTGGAAGGAAAAGCTGTACGAGCCCGAGGGCGAGCTTATCAAGGTGGACAGTGTCGGCTATGAGGAAAAGGCCGAGCTTATCGAGATAGACAGCGTTGATCTGGACTATGCAGGGAAGAAAGGCTCGATCAAGGCGCTGGAGGGTATCCATTTCAATATCTTCCCAGGAGAGTTCGTGTGTGTTCTGGGGCCTTCGGGCTGCGGCAAGAGTACGCTGCTGAAAATAATAGCGGGCTTTATCAGACCGACCTCCGGGGCAGTCAGGCTTGACGGCAAAGAGATAGACGGCACCGATTGGCACCGCGGGGTCGTGTTCCAGAACCCGCCGCTCTATGAATGGTATTCGGTGCGCTCAAACGTTGCATTCGGACCGAAAATGCGCGGCCTCCCGAAAAGCGAATATGGACCGCTGGTTGATGAGTATATCGCAAAGGTAGGGCTCACTGAATTTGCCGACAAGAAGATATACGAGCTGTCGGGCGGAATGAAGCAGCGTGTCTCGATCGCAAGAGCGCTCATAAACGACCCCGAGATACTTCTTATGGACGAACCGTTCGGCGCACTCGATGCACTGACAAGAGAGAGCGTGCAGGAGCTCACCCGCAAGATCTGGTGGGACTCGGGCAAGACCATATTCTTTATCACTCATGATGTTGAGGAGGCTCTGCTGTTAGCGTCAAGGATCATCGTTCTTAGCAGGCATCCGGGAAGGGTGATCGACGATATCCGCGTTAATTTCTCAAGGCAGATCATCGAGGACGGTGCCGACGACATCAAGTTCACGCCCGAGTTCTATAAATACCGTGAGCGGCTGTTAAAGCTTATCAACAGTCAGAGAACGGAGCAGGACAAATGAACGGCACATCACATTTCGGGTGCATAAGCATAAGCTTCGGGAGGGCGGACGAAGCCTTCAGGGGCAGGCTTGCATTTTCAAAGGAGCGAACTGAGGAGCTGCTCTCAGACCTGCCCGACGGTATTTCTCAGGCAGTGCTGCTGTGTACCTGTCTGCGGACAGAGCTTTATTTCTGCGGAGATGCCGATGCAGCCGCAAAGCTGCTGTCATCAGCTTCGGGCGTTGAACGTTCGGAGCTTTTGCCGCGTACAGACACTTATATATCGGACAAGGCGCTCACTCATCTTTTCCGTGTTGCGGGAGGGCTGCGCTCGGCGGTGCTTGGCGAGGACGAGATACTCCGTCAGGTCAGGGAAAGCTATGCCGCGGCGCAGCGGTCGGGCAGTACGGGCTATGAGCTCAACCGCATTTTTCAGGCAGCCCTGTCCTGCGGAAAAAGGATAAGGTGTGACACGGAAATATCCCGTATACCCATATCCACGGCAACTCTTGCGGCAAATAAGGCAGCAGGGTATAAGGATCGGGTCAGGGTGCTTGTGATAGGGGCAAGCGGAATGATCGGCTCAGCTGTACTGAAAGATCTTCTCGGGCACAGAAACGTTTCCGCTGCTGCGACTGTAAGAAGATGCGGCGGACAGATCGCCGTGCGGGAGGGTGTCCGTAGGGTGGATTACGAGCAGCGTTATCAGGCAATTGCCGATGCCGACTGCATAATCAGCGCCACCTCCTCGCCCCACTATACCGTCACGCTCCACGGGCTTGAACAGCACGGGATATCGGGAGAAAAGCTGTTCATAGATCTTGCCGTTCCCGCCGATATCGACAGGGGGATCTCGGGAAAAGGCTTTGAACTGGTGACTATCGACGATATCGGACTGCTTGCAAAGCAGAACGAGCTTTCAAGGCGTTTCAGCGCAGAGGCGGCTGAGGTCATCGTCGCAGAGGAACTCGATACACTGAAAAAGGAGCTGCTCTGGCGCAGCAGCGGCGACGAGATAGCCGCAGCATTGGCACTGATGAGCGCATCGCCGCAGAAGGCTCTTTACAGGCTGAAAAAGGCAATGCCGAGTGATGCGCTGGAAAAGATCATAAAGGCTTTGGGAGGTCAGTGATGGGCTACTTTCCGTTTTTTACAGACATAAGCGGCAGGCGCTGTGTCGTTATCGGGGGCGGCAGAGTTGCCCTGCGCAAGATACAGAAGCTCGTCCCGTTCGGTCCCGACATAACGGTCGTGGCTCCGAGGATATCGGATGATATCATACCGCTTGTCTCAAATGCAGTCAGGCGGGAATTTGAGGAAAGTGATCTTGACGGAGCCTTTATGGCAATAGCCGCAGCAGATGACCGTGCGCTGGACAAAAGGATATTTGAGCTTTGTACGCGGCGAGGGGTACTTGTTAATTCCGTTGACGATATCGAACACTGCGGATTCGTTTTTCCGTCGCTCGTCAAAAAGGGAGATATATGCATCGGGATAAGCACATCCGGCACTGCCCCTGCGTTTGCAAAGTATCTGCGCAGGAAAACGGAAGAAATGCTTGATGACAGGACGATCGCGGCGGCAGAGCTTTCTGCAAGGGCAAGACCGATGCTGAAGGAGTATTTTGATACAGAAAAGCTTCGCGCCGCAGCGGCAGACGAGCTTCTCCGCCTTTGCTTTGAGGGGGAGTGCCTTCCGTCGGACGAAGCTGTAAGGGAGCTTTTTGAAAGGATAAAGCGAGATGAAGATCAGGATAGGAACACGCGGCAGCAGGCTTGCGATGATACAGACTGAAATGGTCAATAACCGCTTAAAGACGCTTATCCCGGGAATAGAGACAGAGATAGTCACTGTCACTACAAAGGGAGACAGGATACAGGATCGTCCTATCTCCGAGCTGGGAGGGGCAGGGGTCTTTGCGGGAGAGCTCGAAAGAGCGCTTGCAAGGGGCGATATAGATATAGCTGTTCACAGCGCAAAGGATATGCCGATCAGGCTGGGCGAGGGGCTGACAGTAGGCTGCGTGCTCACCCGTGCCGACCCGAGAGATGTGCTGGTAACTCCTGCGGGGAGGGTCCTGTCCGAGCGTGCGGTCATAGGCACCAGCAGCCCGAGAAGGCAGGCAAGCGTTTCAAAGCTGTATCCGAACTCAGTCTTGAAGGATATCAGAGGCAATGTGGAAACGCGGCTCGAAAAGCTGGCGGCGGGCGAGTACGATGCGATAGTGCTGGCAGCGGCAGGGCTCAAAAGGCTCGGACTTTACGGCAGCGAGAGGTTTTCCTTCAAGCCCTTTGATCTTATCGAATTCCTGCCTGCACCGTGTCAGGCGATAATCGCAGTGGAGAGCCGTGTCGGTGAGCTCGGGCGGGAGCTTGATATCATAAATGACAAGGGCAGCTTTGAGTGCTTTGAGACCGAAAGAAAGGTGCTGGAGCTTGCAGGAGCGGGCTGCTCTTCGCCGATCGGTGCATATGCACACACCTGCGTCGGGAAGCTTTCGCTCTATATCACTGCCGACGGCAGAGAGACAGTAAACTCCTGTGCCGATGTATCACAGCGCTTTGAGCTTGCCGAAAGGCTGGTGAGCAGGCTGTGAGCGGAAAGGTATATCTCGTCGGAGGGGGCTGCGGTGACTATGACCTCATCACTCTGCGCGGAAAGGCTGTGATAGAGCGGAGCGATGCGGTAGTCTATGATGCGCTTATCGACGAACGGCTGCTCGGCTTTGCTCCCGAGGGTGCCGAGCTGATATGTGCAGGCAAGCGTGCAGGGAAACACAGCGCCTCACAGGAGAAAATAAACTCACTGCTGATAAGGCTTGCGTCGGCCGGTAAAAATGTGGTTCGCTTAAAGGGCGGCGATCCTTTTGTTTTCGGGCGCGGCGGCGAGGAGGCGGAAGCGCTCGCAGAGGCAGGGATCCCCTTTGAGTTCGTTCCCGGGATAAGCTCCTGCATCGCCGCTCCCGAGCTTGCGGGAATACCCGTCACTCACAGAGGACTTGCCCGAAGCTTTCATGTCATCACAGCGCACACCTCAGACGGTATGCCCGACCTGACTCCCTATGCCGCGCTTGACGGAACGCTCATTTTTCTGATGGGACTTGGCAGTATCGCAGAGCTTGCAGATCAGATGATATCATCGGGCAGGCACAAGGACACTCCCGCGGCTGTGATATCAAGGGGCGGCACATCCCGACAGCAGACCGTTCGGGGAACTCTCGCGGACATCGCGCAGAGAGCTGAGGGACTTGAAGCCCCTGCCGTGATAGCGGTGGGTGATACTGCGGCGCTGGAGCTGTATTCTCCGAAGGTGCAGCCGCTTTCGGGAGTTACCGTTGCCCTGACAGGGACGGCAGACTTTTCGCAAAGGCTGGGGGAGATGCTCCGCAGGCTTGGCGCACAGACTGTCACGGCAGCAAGGCTTGATGTGCGGGAAAAGGAGACCGCGCTGCCTGATCTTGAAAAATACTCCCGACTGGTGCTGACAAGTCCTGTCGGGGTGAGGATACTGCTTGAAAGGCTCTCGAATGAGCATATCGACCTTCGCAGGCTCTCGCACCTGAAGCCTGCGGCAGTGGGCAGGGCTACTGCACGGGCTCTGGAAGCAGCAGGGCTGTATGCAGAGCTTGTCCCCGAGAGCTTTACGTCCGCAGCGCTTGCGGAAGAGCTTGTCCGTCAGGTCAGCGGAAGTGAAAGGGTGCTGATACTCCGTGCCGAAAAGGGAAGCGGGCAGCTCACGGATATTCTCTCCGCAAACGGTGTCGCCTTTGATGACTTCGCGCTTTACGATACCGAAGCCGAGACTGTCGTGAAGAACGTTGTCTCCGATTACATCGTCTTTGCAAGCGCATTTAGTGCGGAGAGCTTCTTTGTGTCGGGCGGAAGGCTGTCAGACAGCACAACAGCGGTCTGCATCGGTGAAGTGACTGCCGCCGCGCTGCGTGACAGGACCGGCGGCAGACTCATAGTCGCAGAGGAAAGTACTGCGGAGGGAATAGTTGATATTATTCTAAAGGAAGAGGATAAATGAGACAAATGAAAAGATTCAGACGACTTCGCCGAACTCCGCAGCTGCGGGCTTTGGTGAGAGAGACACATATTAACAAGAACTCGCTGATATATCCCCTGTTCGTTGAGGAGGGAACGAAGGAGCGAAAGCCCGTTGAGTCTATGCCGGGTATTTACCGCTATCCTTTAGAGCTTCTGCCCTTGATAATAAAGGAAGCGGCAGACGCGGGCATCGGAGGTGTGCTGCTTTTCGGCATACCCGCACACAAGGACGCACTGGGTTCCTCTGCATACGATGACAGCGGGATAACTCAGCAGGCTATAAGGCTTATCAAGAAAACCGCTCCCGAGCTGACTGTCATCGCCGACGTGTGCCTTTGCGAATACACCGACCACGGCCATTGCGGTGTGGTACACGACGGTGAGATATGCAACGACGAGACGCTCCCGCTGCTTGCGAAAACGGCTGTCAGCTTTGCAAAAGCAGGCGCTGATATCATCGCTCCCTCCGATATGATGGACGGGCGCGTTGCAGCTATACGCTCCGCACTTGACGAAGCGGGCTTTGCAGATATACCCATAATGAGCTACAGTGCAAAGTTCGCATCGGGCTACTATTCCCCCTTCCGTGATGCTGCGGATTCCGCACCCTGCTTCGGAGACAGGCGCAGCTATCAGATGGATCCTGCCAACGGGCGCGAGGCTCTGCGGGAGATAGAGGACGACATTTCCGAGGGTGCGGACATCGTTATGGTCAAGCCCGCCCTTGCTTATCTTGATGTGATAAGCAGAGCGCGGGAGAGCTTTGAACTGCCGCTTGCCGCCTATAACGTCAGCGGAGAGTATTCCATGGTCAAGGCAGCTGCCCGAAACGGCTGGATAGACGAGCGTCGCATCGTGCTGGAAAATCTGACGGCAATCACCCGTGCAGGAGCTGACATCATCATAACCTACCATGCGCTTGATGCAGCAAAATGGTTAGAGGAGGAACAACTTTGAAAACAGACAGGTCACAGCAGCTTTACAGTGATGCCATGAGCTTCATGCCCGGAGGGGTCAACAGCCCGGTGAGGGCATTCAGGAGCATAGGCAGGACACCGCTGTTTATAGACCATGCAAAGGGCAGCAGGATATTTGATGCTGACGGGAACGGGTATATCGACTATGTATGCTCATGGGGACCCGATATATTTGGTCATGCCGACCCGGACATTCTCTTGGCTGTCGCTTCTTCCTGTGAAAAGGGACTCACCTTCGGTGCCTGCCACGAAGGAGAGATAACGCTCGCAAAGCGGATAAAAAAGCATTTCCCGAATATGGAGCTGCTGCGGCTGGTAAGCTCGGGCACGGAGGCAGCCATGAGTGCCGTCCGTGCCGCAAGAGGCTTCACCGGCAGAGATAAGATAGTCAAATTTGAAGGCTGCTATCACGGCCACTCGGACGGTCTGCTTGTCAAGGCAGGTTCTGGGCTGCTGACAGCTGCTATCCC
>CAMOFU010000021.1 GCA_946613705.1 uncultured Clostridia bacterium | reverse complement strand
AATGATTGCCTTTCTTACGCTCTTTTTCATAATTCGTCCGACTCCTTTATAAATGATTGATTATTAACGATAAACAGTTACTTACCCAATCCGTCTATCAGCACAAAAATGCCTACCGCGAGGATTATCAGTCCCACGCCCATGAGGGTGAGCATCACGCTCCTGCTGCCCTCGGGCACCTCGCCGCTGTCCTCATTGCCGTCAAGGTCGCCGTTCTCATCGGGTATGCCCTCAAACTCCGCATCGCCCTCATACACATGGAACTCCTGCGGATTGTTTGGATTATACTTCACGGGCACTGTATCGGTGTACTCTCCCGAATCGTTTATCCATTCCTCAAAGCTCTGCCCCTCCGCCGTAAAGCGGATAAGCATCTCCTTGAACACGATCTTGCCGTCGCCCTTCGGGCTGTAATCGGGTATCTCCGTGCTCCTTCGCTCAACGATCTCGGCATTTGCTGCGGGCAGCTCGTCCTCGACCACAACAGTCTCGGTCTGCTCGGGCATGAACCGATAGCCGCGCCCGACCTTCGAGCCGAAATAGACAAGCCCTATCCCGACCAGTATCAGCACAGCGCCGACTACCCACATATACTCCGAGAAAAAGCCCGCCTTTGCAACGTCCGTCGCATCGTCGTCCGCAAGGAGCCTGATAACACTTAATACTTCCATATCAATATACCGAAGCAGGGGCAGCCCCGTTCAGAGGTGCCCCCGCACAAGGGTTCTTACTTGTCAGCGATAACATCGATACCGGGAAGGACCTTGCCCTCGAGGTACTCGAGCGAAGCGCCGCCGCCTGTGGAGATGTGGCTCATCTTATCCGAGAAGCCGAGGCTGATAACAGCCGCTGCGCTGTCGCCGCCGCCGATGATCGTGGTAGCGTCGGTCTCTGCAAGGCTCTTGGCGACCGCGATAGTGCCCTTTGCAAGTATCGGGTTCTCGAACACGCCCATAGGTCCGTTCCAGACAACGGTCTTGGCGCTCTTTACAGCCTCTGCATAAAGCTCTGCGGTCTTGGTGCCGATGTCAAGGCCCATCTTGTCTGCGGGGATCTTGTCGGCGTCAACGTTCTCAACAGCGATCTCGGCATCGATAGGATCGGGGAATGCAGCAGCGATCGTGGTATCTACGGGCAGAAGCAGCTTCTTGCCTGCCGCAGCAGCCTTCTCGATCATCTCCTTGCAGTAGTCGAGCTTGGTGTCGTCAACGAGAGAGGTGCCGACCTCAAGGCCCTGAGCCTTCAGGAAGGTATAAGCCATACCGCCGCCGATGATAAGTGTATCGCACTTCTCGATGAGGTTGTTGATAACGTTGAGCTTATCAGCGACCTTAGCACCGCCGAGGATAGCAACGAACGGACGAACGGGATCCTCAACAGCGTTGCCGAGGAAGTTGATCTCCTTCTGCATCAGATAGCCTACAGCAGTCTCCTTAACGAACTTGGTAACGCCTGCGGTCGAAGCGTGAGCTCTGTGAGCGGAGCCGAAAGCGTCCATAACGAACACCTCATCGTCAACGAGGTCTGCCAGCTCCTTAGCAAAGCCCTCACCGTTCTTTGTCTCCTCAGCGCCGCGGAAGCGAGTGTTCTCGAGGACAACGATCTCGCCTTCACCCATCTCGGCAACAGCCTTCTTGGCATTTTCGCCCACTACAGTATCGTCCTTAGCAAAGGTCACCTTAGCGGAAACGAGCTCTGCAAGTCTTGCAGCAGCGGGAGCGAGGGAGAACTTATCCTCGGGACCGTTCTTGGGCTTGCCGAGATGCGAGCAAAGAACGACCTTGCCGCCGTCTGCGACCAGCTTATTGATAGTGGGCAGAGCCGCTGTGATACGGTTATCGTTGGTGATAACGCCGTCCTTGAGCGGAACGTTGAAGTCTACTCTTACGAGCACCTTCTTGCCCTTTACATTAATGTCGTCAACCGAAACCTTGTTTAATCCTGCCATAGTCTGACATCCTCTCATTATAAAATTTTCGGGCATAGCCGAATTCCTACCTTTTTATTATATAATATCCCACGTCAAAAATCAAGACCTTTTGATGAATATTTTCGGGCAGATAAAATGCACGCACGCAAAACGGCGGAATGCCGGCTGTCTGCCGCATTCCGCCGTACTATGCCGTACTGTGGTCAGCTCCTGATCTGACCGCTGCCGTTTATAAGATATTTCATCGTGGTAAGCTCCCGCAGACCCATCGGACCTCTTGCGTGCAGCTTCTGAGTAGATATACCTATCTCGGCACCGAGCCCGAACTCCTCGCCGTCGGTAAAGCGGGTCGAGCAGTTGACATACACGCAGGCGGCATCTATACGCTTCTGGAATTCCTCGGCGGCAAAGATGCTCTCGGTGACTATGCATTCGGAGTGCCCCGTCGAATACTTCTGTATATGCTCGATAGCCTGAGCGATATCGTCAACGACCCTGACGGCCAGGATATAGTCGTTGAACTCAGTCGCATAATCGTCCTCATCTGCGGGGCGGACATTTTCCTCGCCCAGTATCATTCTGGTGATCGGGCAGCCGCGCAGCTCAACGTTATGCTCGTCAAGGCGGTTCTTCATCATCAGCAGGAAATCGTCCGCAACATCGCGGTGTACAAGCACCGTCTCGATAGCATTGCAGACCGAAGGGCGCTGCGTCTTTCCGTTATCGACGATGTTTACAGCCATATCAAGGTCGGCGCTCTCGTCAACATAAACATGGCAGTTTCCGCTCCCCGTCTCGATAACGGGAACGGTGGAGCTCTGCACTACCGCCTTTATGAGCTGTGCGCCGCCGCGCGGGATAAGCACATCTATCAGACCGTTTGCCTGCATCATATCTGTTGCTATGCCGCGGTCGGTATCCTCGACGAGCTGGATTATATTGGGATCGAAGCCCGCTGTCTCGACTGCCCGACGCATAAGGGCGGCGAGCATCTTGTTGGTATTGATAGCCTCCTTGCCGCCGCGGAGTATCACGCAGTTGCCGCTTTTCAAAGCAAGCGCCGCCGCGTCAACGGTAACGTTCGGTCTTGCCTCATAGATCATGCCCACAACTCCCATCGGCACTCTTATCTTGGTTATGCGCATACCGTTGGGACGGGTACCCCCTCCGATGACCTCGCCTACAGGGTCATCAAGGGCGGTGAGCTTCTCGCAGGCAGAGGCTATCCCCTCTATGCGCTTCTCGTCGAGGCGCAGCCTGTCCTGCATAGACGCGGACATATTCCGCCTTACCGCATTCTCAAGGTCGATAGCATTTGCCTCGATGATCTTAGGCGCACACCTGCGCAGGATATGCGCGATCTCAAACAGTGCATCGTTCTTCTGTGACGACGATGCATTTGCCAGCTCCGTCTTGCAGGCGCGGGCATTCATTCCAAGCTTCCGGATATAGGTCATTGTTATCAGCTCCCGATAAATAATTTTGTATTCTTATTCTTATTTTTATTCTTATTCTTCTGTAAAGCGGACATTTGCGGCACGCAGTGCTGTCACAGCTGCTGCTCTGCCTTCTCTCTGCGTTTTATCATTACGATGATGAATATTATCAGATCGGCGATAAACAGCACTCCTGCGGTTATGAAGACTGCTATGACAGCGAACGGCACAAGGTCGGGACGGACAAGCTCGGCATTGCTCCAAACGGGGTAGCTGCCGTCCGAAAGCTCCACATCGTCTGTGCTCTCATACTCGCCGAAATAGACCACTACGGGGGAATAGAACTTAGTGATGCCGGGAAGCTTCAGCTGCTCTTCGGGCACAGCATACTCCGTGGGCGGCGATAGGAATGCGCTTTGTGAAAACAGATGATATCCGTCCTCGGTGCGAAGATAGCTTGTGCTGCCGAGTACAGCAAGGCCGCTGATCGAAACATGGTCGTCAGCCTCGCTCATATTTATCCTGTAATTGACAAAACCTGACACCGCTTCGGCAGCGATAAGCGCAAACAGCAGAACATTGACTGCTGCCGCGATGCGGTGCAGCCTGCCCTCGGACAGCCTGACATTGACAACGAAAAGGACTATCAGCACAACGAGGAGGGCAGCCATAATATAAACGATCATTCTTTATTTATTCCTCCTAAGAGTTCACCTTTTTCCGCACATGGACAGTATACGCTATAGAAAGGAACATCACCGGCAGATGCACGTCATCGGCAGCTGCCTTTTCTGTCCGATATGATCGGATCCGAGAGAGGTGTCCGCCAAAAGCCCTCACCTTCGATCGTCAGTTTTTAGGGGGCTGCGCCTTAAAGAGCGTGCCTGCGCCCTTTTCAAAAACGTTATAGAGATTGTCGGGATCCCTGCCGTTGACTATCACCATATCTATCCCGTTGGAATTGGCTATCTCGGCGGCGGCGATCTTGGTCTTCATGCCGCCCGTTCCGAGCTTTGAGCCCGCACCTCCCGCCAGCTCCCTGATCTCGTCGGTTATAGCGCTGACTACGGGGATAAGCTTCGCATCGGGATCGGTACGGGGGTCGGAGTCGTACAGCCCGTCGATGTCGGACATGATTATCAGCAGATCGGCATTCACAAGCGTTGCAACGGTAGCCGCAAGCGAATCGTTCTCGCCGACCTCAAGCTCCAGCTCATCGATAGCCACCGTATCGTTCTCGTTGACGATCGGGATAACATTGTGCGCAAGCAGCTCCTCGAGCGCATTCTGGACGTTTATCCGCCTGTCCTCGAGCAGCACATACTTGGTCAGCAGCACCTGCGCCACATTCAGGCTGTAGTCTGAAAACAGCTTGTCATAGAAATACATCAGCTCGCACTGACCTATCGCCGCGCACGCCTGCTTCAGCGGAGTCTCACGCGGCTTCTGCATCAGGTTGAGCTTAGCCATGCCCAGCCCCACCGCACCGCTCGAAACGATCAGCAGCTCGTTCCCCGCGTTATGCAGATCGGCAAGATTCTTCACCAGCCGCTCGATGCGCCTGATATTGAGCTTGCCCGTCTTATGTGTCAGGGTAGAGGTACCCAGCTTTACTACTATTCTTTTTCTTCCTTCGTTCATCATACTCATCCTTCTATGCATTTCAGTACACGATATTTATAAGCCGACCGCTCCTCACGGCATCTTCTCCCCGAAGATATCGGGATAGAAGGCTTTAAGGCGCTGATAGAGAAACGGTATGAACTCGCCGCTCTTTGCCATGCGCTCTATCTCGCCCGCATAAACGAGCCTTGCAGCCTCTGTCTCCCCGGGCTGGAGGACGATGCTGCGTTCGTCAAAAGCTGCCCGCCAGAGATAGAACATCACGATATGGCTGTGAGTGCCGCCTTTATAGATCAGCCGCCCTCTGTGGTCCATCGCCTGCGGGAGCGCGTGCAGCCCCGTCTCCTCGACGAGCTCGCGCACCGCTCCGTCAACGGGGCTCTCCCCCGCAACGACCGCTCCGGTCGTCACCTCCCACAGTCCCCCGTAGGTCTTTTGGAAGGAGCGGCGGGTTATCAGTATCTTATTGTCAAAGCTCACGGGCAGTATCGTCACTACTATATGGTACTTCCCTCTCGGTATCGGCTCGCCGCGCTCTATCTGCATACCGAGCGGGCGCAGCTCCTCATCGTAAAGATCAAACATCTCGGCCATAGTCATTCTCCCTTTTGGTTGACAACGTTTATCGGGCTTCCGTCCTGCCACGCCTTCAGAGCATCCGCCACCAGCCCTATCAGCCGCTCCCTCGTCTCGATCGGTGCCCACGCAACGTGCGGGGTCACCGTGCAGTTCCGTGCTGACCTCAGCGGGCAGTCGGCGCGCATCGGCTCATAGGTCAGCGCATCTATGCAAGCACCCGCTATCCTGCCGCTGTTGAGGGCATCGGCGAGCGCCTGCTCGTCGATCAGACCTCCGCGGGCGGTGTTTATCAGCAGCGCCGAGGGCTTCATCAGCGAAAGCGCGTGTGCATCTATCATCCGCGCGTTATCCTCGGTGAGCGGGCAGTGGAGCGAGACTATATCGCTCGTGCCGAGCAGCTCCTCAAAGCCGAGACAGGGCGTACCGTCCCTGACCTTCTGCGGAGAACGTGTATGGGTCACGACCCTCATGCCGAACGCCCCTGCGATCTCTGCGACCTTGCGCCCGATAGCGCCGTAGCCGATCACGCCGAGGGTCTTGCCCGCAAGCTCAGAGGTAGGTATGCCGAAATAGCTGAACAGCTTGTAGTCCACCCACGCGCCGTCCGCGACCTCTGCCGCATACTGTGCCGCCCTGTTGAAGCGGTCAAGGATAAGCGCGAAGGTGTGCTGTGCAACGGCATTCGTGGAATAGCCGGGTACATTGCAGACCACCGCTCCCCTGTCGTCCGCCGCAGCAAGGTCAACATTGTTGTAGCCCGTTGCGAACAGCCCGACATATTTAAGGTTCGGGCAGGCATCGAACACCTCGCGTGTGATAAGGCACTTGTTGCAGATCACCGCGTCGGCGTCGCCGATGCACCTTGCGACCTCTTCGTTCGGGGTGTAGCCGTATACCACCGTCTCCCCCAGCGCCGTGATGCGGTCGAGCGAGACATCGTTTCGTGTGACCGTCTCCGAATCAAGTATGACCGTTTTCATAAGCCCGCACCTCAGTCGTCGAACGCATTGTCCACGATCTTGTCATTCTCCGCCTCGTCAGCCTTCTCGGCAGCCTTTGCTCTCTCCTCGGCTTCCTTGGCGGCGGCGAGCTTGGCGGCATTCTCTGCCTTCTGCTTTTTGGCATACTTGATATAAAACCAGATCGAAGCACCTATCAGCGCTATCTCCACAACAGCGAGCAGCGTTATCGCAATAGATGTCGTCCAGTACTGCGTTATCAGCGTAGCGTCGATAGCGAACATCAGCAGCAGATAGTGCAGCGAGCCGCGGCGGTAGTACATAGTCAGGTAAAGCGCCGTCGCCAGCAGACAGAACACAAAATGCACTCCCAGCGAAAGGGGCGTATAAACGTTCTGCATCTTGCTCCCGTCCGACTCAACGAGCAGCTTTATAAAGGTATCCATATCAGTTCCTCCGTTTGTTACATAGTGATACATTATAATAATAGCACAAAGTCCTGCGAATTACAAGAGGTTTTGAGTTTATTTTTTATCTGCGTATTTCAGATCAAATCTTGACTATCGGAGAAATATATTATATAATAATGTAAGCATATTCCGAAAGGCAGTGTGATGATAATAATGAGAAAGACAAAAATAGTCTGCACCATCGGCCCCTCGACCGATGACGAGAATGTACTGCGTGAGATGATGCTCTCGGGCATGGACGTGGCGCGGTTCAACTTCTCCCACTCGGAGCACGAGGTACACAGGCAGCGCTTTGAGACAGTCCGCCGCATCAGCAGGGAGCTGGGGCTCAACATAGCCTGCCTGCTCGACACCAAGGGACCCGAGATAAGGCTGCGGGATTTCAAGGACCATAAGCCCGTCGAGATAAAGGACGGCGACAGCTTCACCCTCACCACGCGCGACGTTGAGGGCACCGCCGAGATCGCGTCTATCACCTTTGAGCATCTGCCCAAGGACGTTTCGGTCGGCTCGCGCATACTCATCAACGACGGCGTGATCGAGCTCGCGGTCACCGCGATAAACGGCACCGATATCGTCTGCGAGGTCAGACACGGCGGAAGGCTCTCCGATCACAAGGGCATCAATGTCCCGGGAGTGAAGCTCTCCATGCCGTATATCTCCGATGCTGATATGGACGACCTTGCGTTCGGCGCGAAGATGGGCTTTGACTTCATCGCCGCCTCGTTCGTGCGCACGGGGGCAGATGTGATATATCTGAGGAAGTTCACTCAGTCGCTCGGCTGGAACAACCCCCGCATAATCGCAAAGATCGAGAACGCAGAGGGCGTTGACAACATCGACGAGATACTCGACGCTGCCGACGGCATCATGGTCGCACGCGGAGATATGGGTGTTGAGATACCGTTCGAGCAGATACCCTCGATACAGAAGGAGCTTATCCATAAGGCATATAATGCCGGCAAGCAGGTAGTCACCGCAACGCAGATGCTCGAGTCGATGATAACCAATCCCCGCCCGACCCGTGCCGAGATCACCGACGTTGCGAACGCGATCTACGACGGCACCTCCGCGATAATGCTCTCGGGCGAGACAGCTGCGGGCGCGTACCCGATAGAGGCGGTCAAGACCATGGCGCTCATCGCCGAGACGACCGAGAAGGATATAGACTACATCAAGCGCTTCAATCAGCGCGAGGAATCGCGCAGCGAATCGGTCACCGAGGCTATCTCCCACGCGACCGTCACCACCGCCCACGACCTCGGCGCAGCTGCCGTCCTGACCGTTACCAAAAGCGGCGCCACCGCCCGCCAGCTCTCGAAATTCCGCCCCGACTGCCCGATCATCGGTCTTACGACCGACGAGACGACCTGCCGCCATATGAATATGTCGTGGGGAGTGCGCCCCGGCATCATCGAGGAAAAGACCAGCACCGACGAGCTGATAGCCCACGCTATAGACGTTTCTAAAAAGCTCGGCTATCTTAAAGAGGGCGAGCTTGTGGTAGTCACCGCGGGAGTGCCTCTCGGACGCAGCGGAACGACCAATCTCGTGAAGGTCGAAACGGTAAAATGACCCTCCTCGGGAGTGCTTTTAGTTAAATCATTTAAACTGATTGGGCATTTTATCCTATTCACGGCATTCGATTTGTGAAATGTCACAAAAAAAGAAAAACACGTCAAAAAAGTATTGACAAATCGGCACGAGGAGTGTATAATCTAATTAAAGCAAGGGGCAAAAGGCTTCTGCTTAACAAAATTATTTTTATGGAGGGATTTCCTATGAAAAAGGCACAGAAGGGCTTTACACTGGTAGAGCTTATCGTAGTTATTGCCATTATCGGCATTCTGGCAGCCATCCTCGTTCCTTCGATGATGGGCTACGTTAAGAAGTCCAAGATGAAGTCCGCAAACTCGAATGCGAAGCTCGTATTCACAACAGTATCCGGCGCTTGCGCAGATCTGACTTCCGACGGTAAGATGACCGAGATCAGCAACAAGCTGACCTTCACAGGTGCTTACAGCTCTCTTGGTACCACCACAATTGAGAAGGCTGTTAAGGATGCTCTTTCCGACAACGGTTCCGGTTCCGGCGCTGTTTATTGGAACATCGATGCCAGCACTCTGAAGCCGACAGTTGCTCAGTGGGCAGACACCACAGGCGGCAGCCAGCTCGTTGGTCAGTATCCGAATCCTGAGACTGATCCTGACAAGCTCCACACTCTCGGTACTTCCTACAAGCCCGGAACCTAATATCGGGTCTGTTTAAGGAAAACACTTAGTTTGATAAGAGAAGCTCGCTTAGGCGGGCTTCTTTTTTTGCGTTTTTGTTTTTGATTTTTTTGATCGCACTAAGACAGTCCTTGAAATCCCGATAAGAGTGTGGTATAATATATACAATCGATGTTTAAGGTGGGTCGAAAGATAATGAAAGCAGAAACCAAAAAGCTGCTGCTCTCCCGTGAAAGAGGCAGAGCCGAGCTTGTCGTCTTTATTGCATATATCATCGGTGTCATAGTCATAGGCATCTTCCACGAGCCGTGGTTCGACGAGGCTCAGGCATGGAGCATCGCACGGAGCGCACCGTATCAGGATATCATTTTCAAGATCCCGCACTACGAGGGTCACCCGCCGCTGTGGAGCCTGCTGCTCTCGCCCTTCGCAAAGCTTGGCGCACCGTTCGAGCTGTCGCTCAAAGCTGTGAACCTTGCGGTCTGCGCCGCAGCTGTGTGGCTTATCCTATACCGCTCGCCGTTCCCAAAGATAGTCCGCTGCGTGATACCGTTCACCTTTTACTTTTTCTACCAGACTGCGATAATCAGCCGCCCCTATTCGCTGGTGCTGCTCGCTATGACACTGCTCGCCTGCGGCTACCGCAGCCGCAATGAGAAGCCGCTCCGCTATGTGCTGCCGATGCTGCTGCTCTGCGCCTCGCACGCCTACGGGCTCGTGATAGCCTGCGGGCTCTGCCTTGTCTGGACGGGAGAGATCTTCTCCGCCGCCATCAGGCAGAAACGCCCCGCCTCGGTGCTGCGGGACAAGCGCTGCTGGCTGCTGCTGGTGATATTGGTGTTCGCACTGTTCACCGCCTCGCTGATAATCCCCGCCGACGATGTGCGCTATCTGAATATGGATCAGGGCATAGGCGACCGCATAAAGGAGCTGTATCTGCTGCTCGTCTACCCGATAGATTCGCTCTTCGGCATATACATCGACGTTGATGCCTTCAAGCAGACGACGGGCGGACTGATTACCACCGTTATCGGCGGCGCAATGCTGATCGTACTGCTGATAATGATAACCTACCGCAACCGCAAGCTGCTCACCTTTGCACTGCCCTACTTTATGTTCCTGCTGTTCGGCGTGTTCAAGTATATGTACTGGAACCATATCGGCATCAGCACATTTTTCCTGATGTTCACCGCGTGGATCATCCTCGATGATGACGACCCGAGGCTGCCCGAGATATTCTCCAAGCTCAGGACAAAGATAGAGTCACGCGCGACGATAATCTTCGGAAAGGTCGTCGCCGTGATAATAGCTGCGCTGCCGCTCGCATGGACAGTCTTCTGCTCCGCTGCGGATATCGCACTGCCCTACGGTATGCGCGAGGTCGCACAGTATATCAAGGATAACGGCATCGAGGGGCACGACATAATGATGTACTGGCTGTTTGACTACAAGGGCGGCGACAGCCTTACCGACCCCGAGCACTACTACTCCGCCGAGAACAGACGCAACAAATCAAACGAGCAGAGCGACGGCTCTTCCCTCTGCCCTTACTTTGATACGAATATATTCTACAACTTCAATATCACTCATCACGATGATATGTATAACACCTTCAAGCTCACGACGGACGAGGACAACGAGCGCAATTTCGCACTCTGGCGCGAGTACGGCTACCCCGAGTATATGTTCTGCAAATGCCCGCTGAACTCGGTGTTCCCCGAGCTTGAATATAAGGATATTGACGAGATGTACGAGCTGGAAGCGACGTTTGAGCGCAACTGCATCTATAAGTTCTCGGTCATCACCGAGGCGGTGCAGATCTACCATATCAAGGACGAATACTTGGGAAAGGGGAAACCGCAATGACAGAAGTATCCCGTGAAACATATTACAGCCACTTTGACCTTAACAGCAGGATGCGCCGCAGCGCCCTGATAGACTTTATGCAGGACTGCTGCACTATCTCCCGCAGCAGCGACAAGGTGATCGGTGAGCTTATGAGGAGCGGCAGGGCGCTGCTCTATGTCGCCTACAGGCAGGTCGATATCATCTCACAGCCTAAGTACCGCGAGCGGCTCACCGTTCGCACGGGGCTTTTTGAGAGCCGCCGCGTTTACGGCAGGAGAACTACGGTTATACTGGGCGAGGAAGGGGAGCTGCGGGCAAGATCTTATCTTGTGTCCACACTGGTCGATGCACAGACCCGCAAGCCGCTCAATCTGCCCAAGGAGCAGAGCGATGCGCTTGAGCTGTCCCCTGCCGCCGAGATGGAGTTTACTCCCCGCAAGATCAACGTCCCCTCCGAGGGCGGCAGAGAAGCGCCCGCATTCACCGCGCTCCGTGCTCAGGCAGATACCAACGGCCACATCAACAATGCCCGCTATGCCGATCTTGCCGATGAGCTGATACCCGCAGATGCAGCGGTAAGACAGATGCGCTTTGAGTACAAGGCATCGTTCATGCCGGGTGATCTTATCATACCTCGGGTATACGATACGGCGGAGGGCTGCATCATGACCTTCTCGAACAGCAGCGGAAACGTCTGCGCAGTCGTTGAGTATCTGTTCTGAGAGAATACATTTTTGATACTTCGCCTATATTGATTTATATGACAGATTATGGTATGATATATATGGAATACTTGACCGTTACCATAATTCGGAGGTATCTGTATGATTAATAACGACCCTATTTTCACAAAGATAGCCGAGGCTCTTCTTGTTGAATATACAAGCATTTATTATATCAATGCCAGGACAAATGAATATCAGTGGTATTCCGCCGACCCCGAGTTCCTGTCGCTGCACATAGAAAAGGGCGGCAAAGATTTTTTCAAGAACCTGCGCCGTGATGCGGAAAAGGTAGTGTATGAAGAGGATAAGCATATCTTCATGCAGGATATCCAGAAGGAGAACCTGCTCTCGCTCGTCGCCAAGGGCGCAAAGCGCCGCATCGAGTATCGGCTGATGATGGACGGCAAGCCGGTTTATCATGCGCTCAGCCTTATCAGGGGCATCGACAGCGACGGCGATCATTTTATCCTCGGTGTGCAGAATGTTGACGAGCAGGTGAGGAAACGGATAGAATCCGAGCAGCATGAGCAGGAGCGTGAGATCTACAATCAGATCGCGGACAGCCTTGCCGAGCACTATGATACGCTTTACTATGTCGATATCGAAAGCAACAACTATTTTGAGTATTCATCGACCGATGTTTATAACAGCCTTCATATCCCCAAAACAGGCAGCGATTTCTTCGTGGAGAGCCGCAGGAACCTGAAGCGCTTTGTTCACCCCGAGGATCAGAGCAGGGTGCTGCCGCTCTATGAAAAGGAAAATATGCTGAGGAACCTGAAAAATGTCAGACACTATACCGATAACTACAGGCTTGTCGTGAACGGTGCCGTGATGCATTGCAGGTGTATGCAGATCTGGGCAAGCGACAAAAAGCATATCCTTGTAGGTATAGAAAACATCAATGAAGAGGTAAGATCCAAGAGACAGTCAGAGGCATACGGGCAGATCGTAAACAGCCTTGCCCTGCGGTATGATATTATCTACTTCGTGGATCAGAAGACGGGAAAGTATTCAAGGTATGCCTCGGGCAATATGTCTATTGACCCGACCCTGCAGCTCGAGGGCAAGTGCTTCTTTGCAGAGGGCATCAAGATGACCGAACGCGAGGTACACGCAGAGGATAAGGACCGTATCCTTGCTATGATCGACAGGGACTATATCATCTCAACACTTGAAAACACCAAGCAGTACAGCGCTGACTACAGGCGTATGGTGAACGGACGCAATGAGCACACAAGGCTTACCGTTATGCGTTCAAGCGATAATATACACTTCATCGTCGGTCTGGAGAATATCGACGAGGAGATCAAGAAGGAGCAGGAGCAGATAGCTGCCCTCAACAAAGCGAATGAGCTTGCAAGGCGCGACGGTCTGACGGGTACCAGAAATATGACCGCCTACCGCGAGTTCGAGGAGTCGATGCAGAAGAGTATCGACAGCGAGCTGGGGCACTCGCCCTTTGCCATAGTCATATTTGACATCAATGAGCTGAAGCAGATAAACGATACTAAGGGTCACAAGGCGGGCGACGAGTATATAAAGTCCTCTTGCAGAATGATATGCAGCGTGTTTGCACACAGCCCCGTGTTCAGGATAGGCGGCGATGAGTTTGCGGCTGTCCTTGCGGGCGGAGATTATGATAAGAGGATATCCCTCGTTGAACTGATAAGAAACAGATCGCTCACTAATCAAAGACAGGGCAGCGGTCCCGTTGTAGCTGTGGGTATGGCAGTTTACGATCAGATGAACGACCGTAAGATATCCGATGTTTTCAAGCGTGCGGACGAGAATATGTATCACGACAAGGTGGCGCTGAAAAAAGGAAAGCCTGTCGGGACAGCTGTTGTCCCCGCTGCCGAAAAAATGCAGATCCCTGCCGAAAGAAAGCGTATGCTCGACGGACTGTTTGAGATGAACAGCATCGCCGCAGACGGAACGTATATCTACATCTGCGATATGAAATACGATTTTTCGAGGTGGTCCAAGGCTGCGGTGGATTCCTACGGTCTGCCGTCGGAGTATATGTACGGCGCGGGAAAGATCTGGGAGGAGCATATCCACGATAACGACCGCGAAACATACAGCAAGGGCATCACGGAAATATTCGCGGGTTCCGCCGCAGGCCATGATATGCAGTACCGCGCAAGAAGGTTAAACGGCGAATACAACGTCTGTACCTGCCGCGGGATAGTGCTGAGAGATGAGAACGGCGAGCCCGAATACTTCGCGGGGACTATCAGAGATCACGGTGTGCAGAGCCATATCGACAGCCTTACGGGCATCAGGAACCAATACGGCTTCTTTGAGGATATCCAGTCAATTATTGTCAAGAACAAAGCAATGAGCATCTGCCTTGTCGGCATCTCTAAATTCTCAGAGATAAACGAGATCTACGGCTACCATTTCGGCAACCTCGTTTTGCAGAAATTCGGACGGTACCTGTTTGAACACGTCGGCAACAGCGGCAATGTCTACAGGCTGGACGGGACCAAATTCGCGGTGATGACCACCAGCCTTACAATACAGGGTGTCAAGGACAGATATGCCGACCTGCGCACCTACTATCGTGAGGGCATAGATATCGACGGAAAGCATATCATGCTCGAGCTCAATTCGGGTATGATAGACGTTGACAATTTCAATATCGATACACAGACGATAATGACCTGCCTTACCTTCGCATACAACGAATCCAAGACCAAAAGGCACGGCGATATCGTTGAGTTCAGCAGCGCACTCAGCAGCGGCAGCAGGCAGAAGATAGAAAGATTCCATGCGATACGCGCATCTATCACTCAGGGCTACAAGGGCTTCTTCCTGCTGTATCAGCCCGTAGTCAATGCTCAGACCGAGCAGCTGATCGGTGCCGAGGCACTGCTCAGGTGGCGCAGCGAAGAATACGGTGTCGTTCCGCCCGATGACTTTATCCCGCTGCTCGAGCAGGACCCGCTTTTCCCCGACCTCGGCGAATGGATACTTACAACTGCGATCAGGGGAGCGAAGAAGATACTCGGATCCATCCCCGAATTTACCATCAGCGTAAACCTCTCCTACACTCAGCTTGAAAAGGCGAACTTCGTGGATATGGTAATGGAGATACTCGACAAGACAGGCTTCCCGCCCGAGCATCTGTGCCTTGAGATCACCGAGAGGTGCAGGCTTCTGGATATGGCGCTGCTCAGGAACATCGTTATCAGTCTCAGGGGCAGAGGCGTGCGTATCGCTCTTGACGATTTCGGGACAGGCTTCTCGTCGGTCGGCATCGTAAAGAACCTGCCGTTCGATACGATAAAGATCGACCGCAGCTTCGTAAGAATGATCGAACAGGACGGCAGAGAGCGCGAGCTGATAAAGGCCTTTGTCAATATGGCGACTACCTACGGGGCAGTGGTGTGCATCGAGGGCATAGAATCCCCCGGCATGAGCGAGATACTCAGGCAATTCGATGTTCACAGCTTTCAGGGCTACTACTACGCAAAGCCGCTGGAATTTGAAGATTTCCTGAAATGGAAGGATACAAACCAAAACAACAATAAGCGATCATAAACGATCACAGGCAGCCGCCAAAGCGACTGCCTGTTTTTGTATACTATTATTATTATTCTCTCTTTTTTTCTGACTTATTTTATTCCAGCCAGAGTATCCCGCGGACAAGGCTCGTGTATCTGCCCGACATATTCACGGCATATATCCTGTTGTAGAGGTATGCCGCGCTCATGCTCTCACTGTAGCCCCAGCCGTAGCCTGCATACGCTCCGTAGGGATTCACGACTGTATAGGTGCTGCCGCTCTTGCCGCAGATGACCTCAAAATGATGCGCTCCGCCCGAGGTCCTCAGCCCAACTACGAGCAGATGCCCGCGCCTCAGCTGCTCATCTATCTCGGGTATCGAGCCGCCGCTCAGGGTCAGCGAGGTCTGCGTCTTTGCCGTATAGCCGTACTGCTTTGCAAGCTCAACAAGGTCGGTAAGGCAGGTGCCGTAGCCGCCGACCCCCCAGGTGAAATTCGTCCCGACAGTCACACCGCCGCGATTCCCGTTCCCGTCGTTGAATATCCCCATTGAATACTGCTTTCTCAGCACATCGTCCTTGTTGAGACGGGCATTCTTCTGGCTGTTCATCAGCATGGTAAGGCTCGTGCCGCCGCAGCCGAAGCTCGCATTGATGCTGCCGCTGCTTCCCGCACCGCCGCGCTGGTTGATATATTCATCAAGTGCCAGCGATATGCTGCCGCCGCTGACCGACTTTGCCGTGCGGAAGGTAAGCTTTGCGATATCGGTCGTACACCGTGTGTTCGTGTTCCAGCCCTTGATGCCGTAGGTATAATAGCTGCCCGCCTTCAGCCCGCTGATGCGTATGCTGCGTTCTCCGCCCGAAACGGTGCCGACCTTGCTGCCCTTGCCGCTGCGGTAGAGATTGAAGCAGGTCATCTTATCAGAGGGCGCGTCCCAGCTCAGCACCGCCCAGCTGTCGCCGCATTCCGTGACCCGCAGACCCTTCAGCTTGCAGCTCTGTTTCCACGCATTCGGGTCAACCGTGGTAAAGCTTACCGATGCGATATCGGTGGTGGAATAAGTCTCCGTATTCCACCCCTTTATGCTGTAGGTATACTTCTTCCCCTTTTCAAGCCCCTTTACGGTGAGCTTATATGTCCCGCCGTCCACCGAGGCAAGCTTGCTGCCCTTGCCGTTTTTATAAAGGTTGAAATTGGTCATGGCTGTCTTCGGCTTGTCCCAGACAAGCGCAGCACTGTTCTCTGTGACCTTGGATACTCGCAGCCCCGTGAGGCTGCACGCCTGCTTCCACGGTATACTCGCAGTCTTGAAGGTTATCATTGCGATATCGGTAGAGGTCTTGTCCTCCTTGTTCCAGCCCTTAACGCCGAAGGTGTAGGTCTTCCCCGCAGAAAGCTCCCTGAGCGTTATGCTCGTCTTGCTGCCGTCGGCCGAGAGCAGCTTGCTGCCCTTGCCGTTTTTGTAGATATTGAAATTCGTCATCTTATGCGCGGGCATCTTCCAGGATATCGTCGCCCACTGCATTCCGCAGCCGTCCACGCGGATACCGTCAAGGCTGCACACCTGCTCCCAGCCCGTGCTCTGCGTTGTATCAGCACTGCATGATATCGCTCCGCCAATGAGCATCACCGCCGCAAACAGCAGAGCCGCCGTATATCTGATAAACGATCTCATTATGCTTACCCTTCCTCAATAAAATGATACATACCCTGATACCGCACCGAGCTTACAGCAGCCCGA
>CAMOFU010000020.1 GCA_946613705.1 uncultured Clostridia bacterium | reverse complement strand
TCTACGACCGCCGCGATCGCATTCTCCTCGCATGACCGTTCAAGCACTATATCGGCAGCAGCCTTTGTCTCCGCGGTTGCATTGGAGGGACAGATGCCGATGTCTGCGCATCTCAGCATTTCGATATCGTTGTTGTAATCACCCACAGCAACAACAGTAAAATCCTCCATACCGCATGCCTTTTTCATCTCACCGAGCGCAGATCCTTTTGATATATCGAGCGGCAGCATCTCATAATAAAACGGAGCAGACCGAACGAAATCAACACCCTTAAAGCCCATATCTTTGACAGAGGCGATAAGGCGCTCCATCTTATCCTCCTCAACGGCAAAAAGCACCTTGTACCAATCGGGCGGGATATCGGCGACGCTGCACAGCACGGGACTGACCTTGCAGATCTCGCAATGCTGCTCCTCCATAGGTGTCATTTGCGGTACATAAACGCCGTCAAGCAGCAAAACCTCACAGCCGACATCGGGATTCTCACGCAGTATTCGATCTGTAAAGCTTCTCGCCTTTTCAGGAAGGTAAACATCGTAATACTGCCTGTGCGAATGGATATCATAGACCATACCGCCGTTGCACATAATTATCGGAGCATTGACACTGACCTGTTCAAAATATTGCATTGAAGCCTGCAGCGATCTTCCCGTTGCGATCGAAAACCTGCCGCCGGCCCTTTGCAGTCTGTCAACCGCATCAAGATCGACCCTGCTCGGGATCTTGCTTGACGGCAGAAAGGTCCCGTCCATATCAGTGATAAGAAGCACCTTAGTGATATCTTCAAACATTCGCAAAGCTCCTATTTTCTGAGTTTATCAAGTATATTTACGAAATACTGCGGCAGCTCGCTGTCAAATTCAAGATACTCGCCGCTTGTCGGGTGCACGAATCCGATCTTCTTTGCATGAAGGCACTGCCCCTCGATGCCCTTGAACGGCTTGCCGTATACCTCATCTCCGAGAACGGGATGCCCGATGTATGCACAATGCACCCTTATCTGATGAGTGCGCCCCGTTTCGAGCCTGAATCTCACGAGCGAATACTGCCCGAATTCGTCTATCACCTCATAATGCGTTACTGCATCTCTCGAATTCAGCTCAGTTACGCACATCTTCTTTCTGTCGTATTTGCTGCGGCCTATCGGGGCATCAACCGTCCCTGCCGTTTCTCTGAACCTTCCGCAGCAAACAGCCTGATACTCGCGTGTAAAGCTGTGTGCCTTTATCTGTTCGGCAAGAAAATTATGCGCAATATCATTCTTTGCAACGATCAGTAAGCCGCTTGTCATCTTGTCTATCCGATGTACTATCCCGGGGCGGATCACTCCGTTGATGCTTGAAAGCCTGCCCTTGCAATGATAGAGCAGCGCATTCACCAGAGTACCGTCGGGATTGCCCGCAGCAGGGTGAACCACCATTCCCTTCGGCTTGTTGACTACCAAAAGCTCGTCATCCTCATACACGATATCAACGGGTATGTCCTGCGGAACCACATCAAGCGGCTCGGGCTCGGGTAGAGTGACCTCGGCAGTCTCTCCGCCTTTGAGCTTGTAGTTTTTCGGAACCGACAAGCCGTTGACCTTAACACCGCCGTTTTCAATGAGCTTCTGTGCCGAATTTCTGGTCAATTCCTTGCAATTCTCCGAAAGCCATTTATCAAGTCTTTCACCTTTACATTCATCGCTGACAAATAAAACGAGCATATTGTCATTCATTGCTGCTCTCCTCAGTTTCTTCGGGAGCTTCCGATTCCGTTTTCTCAACGGCCTCAGCAGGCTTTTTATCCGACGATCTGTCAAAGAACAAGAAATAAACAGCCAGCAGAATAACACCGAACACAACGCATATATCCGCGAAATTAAAAATCGGGAAATCGATCGGCACAAACAGAATATAATCGACTACCTCTCCGAGCCTGATACGGTCGATAAGATTGCCTATACCGCCGCCGATCAGCAGAGCAAGCGAAACAAGCTGCAAGGTGCTGTCGCTGCGCTTTTTATACATATAGATCAGTCCGCCGACGATAACGATAAGCGGGAACCCGACAAGAAACCATGTCCTGCCCTCCATCATACTCCAGGCGGCACCTTTATTTGTTATATGGGTTAGGTTAAACAGCTCGAAGTCACCGAAATGGATAACCTTGATTATCTCTCCTGTTTCGATATTCCCGACGACTGCGAGCTTTATCAGCTGATCCGCAGCAGTCAGCAGCACGATAAGGATTAGTGAAAAAACATACATCAGCAGTACCTATATAACCGCCAAAAGGCTCTGCTTAGATCACAGAGCCTGTGGCATTTACTATTAATCCGATTCCGATCCTGCAACTGCCCTACAGCATCTTGCACAGAGCGTCGGGTGAGCAGCATTCTGTCCGACAGTCTTGTCATACGACCAGCATCTTTCACACTTTTCGCCGCCTGCCTTTTCAACAGTGAACGAAACACCCTCCAGATCGCCCTTGAACTCGCCCTTATCGGCACCTGCTTCAACATTTACTTCAGAAACGATAAGTGCGTCCTTCAGTTCATCACTGACTGCCTTGACAGCATCGAGCATTGTGTCGGAATAGATCGTAACGCTCGCTTCGAGCGATGCACCGATCACCTTGTCGGCTCTTTTCAGCTCGAGAGCCTTCTTAGCGTCCTCTCTGATCGAGGAGATGAGCCCCCACTTTTCAGTGAATGCTCCATCGACCTTGATACCGCTCTTCTCAGGCATTTCATTGAGGAAAACGCTCTCGACATCATCACCCTCTGCGTGCGGCATGAACTTCCAGATCTCGTCAGCGGTAAACGAAAGTATCGGCGCAACAAGTCTTGCGATAGCCGAGAGGATCCTATAAATAGTAGTCTGTGCCGCTCTTCTCTCGACCGAACCTGCCTTCTCGCAGTAGAGCCTGTCCTTGATAACATCAAGGTAATAATTGGACATATCTATTACACAGAAATTGTGGATAGCATGGAAAACGATATGATAATCGAACGCTTCATAAGCGGCATTCACCTTATCAATAAGCTCATCAAGCTTAACGAGCGCAAGCTTATCGATCTCAAACAGCTCGTCATCTGCAACAGCGTCCTTATTGATATCGAACTCGGTAAGGTTTCCGAGTATGAACCTTGCGGTATTTCTGATCTTCTTATAGGAATCAGAGAGCTGTGCAAGAATATCCTTGGATATCCTAATATCTGAATGGTAATCCGAGGAAGCTACCCAGAGCCTGAGAATATCTGCGCCGTACTTATCGGTTATATCCTTCGGGTCGATACCGTTGCCAAGCGACTTATGCATCGTCCTGCCCTGACCGTCAACGACCCAGCCGTGAGTGCAAACAGCCTTATACGGTGCGCAGCCGTTTATAACGACCGATGTGAGCAGCGAAGACTGGAACCAGCCTCTGTACTGGTCGGCACCCTCGAGATAAAGGTCGGCGGGGAACGAAAGGTCCTCCCTCTCGGAAACAACGCCTGCGTGAGTACAGCCGCTGTCGAACCACACGTCCATGATATCCATTTCCTTCTCGAAGTCACCGCAGCCGCAATCACACTTAACGCTCTCGGGGATAAACTCCTTCAGGTCACGGATATACCATGCATCAGAGCCCTCCTTGCGGAACAGCTCGGATATAGCATCTATAGTAGTCTCATTTACGATCGGCTTGCCGCAGTCCTTGCAGTATATGATCGGGATCGGCACGCCCCATGTCCTCTGACGGGAGATGCACCAGTCCGAACGGTCGCGCACCATACCCTTGATGCGCTCCTCGCCCCATGCGGGGATCCACTTAACGTTCTCGATCGCCTTTACCGCATCTTCCTTGAAATCATTGACAGAGCAGAACCACTGGTCGGTAGCCCTGAACAGGATAGGAGACTTGCATCTCCAACAATGAGGATACTGATGGACTATCTTCTCGGTTGCAAGCAGATTGCCTGTTTTGGTCATATGCTCAGCTATCACATCATGCGCCTTATTGGTAGGGATACCTGCAAACATACCCGATTCCTCGGTCAGCACGCCCTTGCCGTCAACACCTACAACTATCGGCAGCTCGTCATACTTCTTGCAGACCTCAAAGTCATCAACACCATAGCCCGGAGCGGTATGAACGCAGCCTGTACCGCTTTCGAGGGTTACATGATCGCCGATTATAACGAGCGACTCTCTGTTCATGAACGGATGCTGTGCTCTGCAATATTCAAGCTCTGCGCCCTTGAACCTGCCGACAGTCTCATAATCGGTGATACCTGCGATCTTCATAGTCTCGGGCACGAGATACTCGGCCATGATATAATTTTCGCCGTTTGCCTTTACAACGGTATAATCATAATCGGGTCCAAGGCAGATAGCAACGTTGCCGGGAAGAGTCCAGGTAGTAGTTGTCCAAATAACGAAATAAGTATTCTCCTTGTCGATCCCGAGCGGAGCGAGCAGACCCTTATCATCATTTACCTTGAATTTTACATAGATAGATGTACACGGATCGTCCTGATACTCTATCTCTGCCTCTGCAAGAGCGGTCTGGCACTCGGGGCACCAATACACGGGTTTAAGGCCCTTATATATATACCCTCTCTTTGCCATTTCACCGAAGACCTTTACCTGTCTTGCCTCAAACTCGGGCTTTAAAGTAAGATACGGGTCATCAAAATCACCGAGCACGCCCAGACGCTTGAACTGCTCTCTCTGAGTATCCACAAACGAGAGCGCGAACTCTCTGCAATGCTTTCTCAGCTCAACAGGAGGGATAGCGCCGTTCTCAACGCCGATCTTCTTCATTGCCTTCAGCTCGATCGGCAGACCGTGAGTGTCCCACCCGGGAACGTAGTTGGAGCAATAGCCGCTCATATTTTTGAACTTCACGATAATATCCTTGAGCACCTTGTTGAGAGCGGTGCCGAGGTGGATATCTCCGTTTGCATACGGAGGACCGTCATGAAGGACATAGGTGGGTTTGCCCTTGTTCTTTTCCATGATCTTGCCGTAAAGCTTTTCCTCGTCCCATTTCTTTATAGCGTCGGGCTCCCTTTTGGGCAGATTTCCTCTCATGGGAAACTCTGTTACAGGGAGATTAAGTGTCTTGTTATAATCCTGTGACATCTGAACTTACTCCTAACGATTATTTATTTATTCTTTTTACCGAATCTCAGATCCTGCATATTCTCCTTCGGAAGCACAGGCTCAAACGAACCCGTGTTCAGTATCTTATCTATATGCTCTCTTTCAGCCTCTTCGGCGGCCTTCTTCTCCGCTTCCTCTGCGGCCTTCGCCTCCTCGGCTGCTTTTCTTTCGGCATCTTCCACGGCAGCAGCTTCTGCGGCGGCTGTTTCCTCGGCAGCGGGCTCCTCGTTCAGATCGGCTTCGGGCAGCTGCATGATAAGAGCCAGCTGCTTCTGATAAAGCGGAAGAAGCTCGGCCTTGAACAGAGTCACCTCGCGCTTGAGCGCATCGAGCCTGCTTTTCTCTGCCTTATACTCCTCATTGATCTCATTGATCTTCTGCTTGGTCTTCTCGGTTTCCTGCTTTATCATCTCGGCGCATCTGTCGTGATACTCCTTAGTGATACGCTCGCATTCGGACGAGCTCTGCTCCTTGAGCCTGATCTCCTCCGACTTGGCTGACTCGATCATATCTCTTGCCTGCGCCTTTGCATCGGTAATGATCTTATTTGCTTCTCTCTGTGAAATGACAAGAGCGCTCTTTATAGCCTCCTCGTCCTCACGGTATTTATCAAGCTCCTCGGTAAGGCGGCTGATCTTTTCATCGCTCTCTTCCTTGGACTTCAAAGCATTCTCGTAATCAGCTGCGATCTCGTCCAGATAATCCTTCACCTCAGACGGATCGTAACCGTTTCTTACAGCATTGAATGACTTACCTCTTATGCCCGAAGCTGTAACCATCATCAGTACCTCCTAAATACTAAATATACTTATTGACTTTTATATGTATCCTGTCCTTTTTTGTAACGCTGCCTGCTTCCGCCAGAACGAATTTACCGTAGCCCCTGACAGAAAAAACATCGCCCTCCTCAAGCTTACGGTCTGCGCCCTGCGCGGCAGTATAGTTCACAGAAACGCTGCCGCTGCGTATCAGCCCGACAGCCTTCTCGCGTGAGATCCGCAGTGCCAGACCGAGCACACTGTCAAGCCGCAGTGAAGCAACGGTGCCTTCGATCTCACTGAACCTCTGCTCGGGTATTACTATCCCATTCATGCCCTCGGCGGTCTTCACACCTATCCTGCCCACCTTTTCCACAGGCATAACAGCACCGACCACAGTATCGTACACAAACACGACGCTGTGCCCCTCAGACACAATGATATCTCCTAAAGTTTCCCTGTTTATCCCGAGAGACATAAGGCACCCGAGTATATCCCTGTGCGTGAGCGTATCCGACCTTCGATAGAGTATACTCACCGCCGTCATCGGAAAATCGGCATCATCGGGGTCGCTGTAGGGTGCGAACATACCCAGTATCTTCCGCCCTGCGCCCTCATATCCGCCGAAGAAACGGTA
Organism: uncultured Clostridia bacterium; assembly: GCA_946613705.1. GTDB lineage: Bacteria > Bacillota > Clostridia > Oscillospirales > Ruminococcaceae > FB2012. The sequence continues at coordinate 10,833 of CAMOFU010000020.1, read as the reverse complement.
TCCTTCAAAGCATTGCGAAGCAAGCACTTTTCTGCAAAGCGCCTGCTGATGCTCGTCAAGGAAGAAGGTAAACCTGTCGGCATACTTTTCCTCGCACGCCTTTATACTGTCAATTACTCTGCCCGCAAGCAGCTTGTCCTCGGGGGAAAGCTGCCCCAAAAACGACAGACTGTCCTTCATCAGAAGCTGTAGCCGTTGTTTTCAAGCTCGCTCATCAGATCATCGCCGACAAACTGAACATTGCTCGGAATGATAGCAAAGGTCTTCTGAGCCATCATCTTTATCTTGGCATCGTTCGCATAGGCAACGCCCGAGATAAAGTCAAGGATCCTCTTAGCGTCCTCGCTCTTGACATTTTCAAGGTTGAGCAGAACGGTCTTCTTATTGTTGATATCAGTCCCGATATCGGTGACCTCGGAATACTTCTCGGGTCTTGCCAGAACTATCTTCAAAGAGCTCTCATAGTCATAAGACTGCTGGGCACGGCCTGTATAGGCAGGCTTGGGCTGCGGCTCAGGCTTAGGCTGAGGTGCAGGCTGCGGCGCAGCTGCTTTCTTGCTTCTGTTATCATCATACACGGAACGATAATCCTCCTCTTCAACTTCTTCTTCGTCACCTATAAAGATGTTTTTAAACCCCTGGATAACACTCATTGTTCAAACCTCCATATATTTTCTGGCTCCGAAGAGCTTAGTGCCGATCCTTACAAGCGTTGAGCCGTGCTTTACAGCCAGCTCATAGTCGCCCGACATTCCCATTGACAAAACATCCGCCTCAACGCGGCTGAGCTTGCTTTCCCTCAGCTCGCAGTACAGCTCGTTCATCTGAGCAAAGACCGCCTCGTCCGCACCGATCGGCGGAATAGCCATCAGTCCTCTGATGCGAACATTTGAAAGCTCCTGCATCTGCTGCGCAAGGGTCATAATGCTGTCCTTGGAGATGCCGCTCTTGCTTTCCTCATCGCCGATGTTCACTTCAAGCAGAACATCCATAACAATGCCGTCCCTTACGGCGAGCCTGTTTATCTCACCCGCAAGCTTCAGGCTGTCCACCGACTGTATCATAGATACCTCGCCGATGATATACTTAACTTTATTAGTCTGCAAATGGCCTATCATATGTACCTGTGCAGACTTATCGTAGCTGTCCTTTTTCGACAGATACTCCTGCACCCTGTTCTCACCAAGCAAAGTAATGCCCTGAGACACCGCATAATTTATCTTCTCGGGGGCAACGGTCTTTGTGACAGCCATGATGCTCACCTCGTCACCGCTGTGCCTGTACTTTGCCAGTGCCTCGGAGATATTATATCTGATCTCCTTCAGATTTTCCCTTATCGCCCCGAACTCACTCGGAGCTGCTGCCTGCTGATTCATCTTGATTTGAGACCGCCTCCAAAAGTATCTGATCGTAAAGCAGAAGATATTCGGGGTCGGAGCTGTTTTTGGAAACGACAAAGTCATTCCCCTCATAAATGACCTCTATCTTCTTAAAAGTTACATCGTTCCCGAGTATAACATACACGCCCTTATTCCCGTCCTTGAACCTTATCGCATCTCTCGGCACCTTAACGCCGTGGAACTCGTCAAATATCAGTTCAAGCGACAGGACCCTTGAGCTTGCTATCTCGGCATCGAGCCTGTTGCAGCTCATCACAGTGATACACTTGCCCTCATCGTCGGGCTTGCCGATCGATTCGATCCTGACATTATAAAGATTATCGGAGCTGCCGAGCCTGAATTTCAGTATCTCGCCCTCGTTGATCCTCTTATCCTCGGGAAGCACGGCAACGATATTGCACGAATAATCCTCGAACACCTTCCCGATAGCTTTTGCGGGAGCCTTTTCGCTGCTTCTTCCGTCTATCACTGCCTCTATATCGCTTCTCGACATATTACCGACATTTTCCTTGGTAAGCACGCCTTCATAACCGTCGCAGTAAGAAACGAAATACCCCGACTCCTCCGTCGCAACGCTCTTGATCTGATCGGCGTTCGGTGCCAGCTTTTCCGCAAGCTTTCTCAGCTCGCCGATCTCCTTAGAATAGCTGCTTGACTGTCCTGTGATGACATTATAAATGTTCATCTTCAAGAACAGCTCGTCCGCAGAGCTTTCAAATTCCTGCCTGCTGCCGCCGAGCGAGGAAGAAAGCAGCTTCTTATACTCTGTATCTATCCTGCCCGTAAGTGTATCGGGCTGAACATACTGCGAATTCCCCGGGTTCTGCGCATTTTCGAGTGCATCTGCCCTTGCAGAGTATTCATCTGCCTTTTTCTTATTCTGGAGCGACTGCTCATCGGGATATACATTAGCGATAACGCTGCCCGTTGAGAGCTTGCTGCCGTTGCGGTACAGATACTCATACACACCGCTCACATCAGAGTCTATCACCTTTTCGTCTCTCACAACTATGCCCTTGAAAGGGATATTCTCTTTGATATCACAAAGCACAGCCTCTTCGGTCTTGTGCCTGTCATTGAGCCTGTAATAGATCTGGCTGCCGACCGTGATAAGTATAAGCACTGAAAGTAGGGCTATCAGCGCTTTAGTTGTCAGCGTATTCATTGAACGACCTCAATTCACTCCTGCTGATTATTTGCGTCAAGAATATTTACGGGTCTTACGGGAGAGATCGTAGAGATAGCGTGCTTGTAGACCACATTCTGCTTACCCTCGCAATCGAGTATCACGATGTAGCTGTCAAAGCCCTTAACGATCCCCTTGAACTGGTAACCGTTTACAAGAAAGACGGTAAGAGTGATCCTTTCCTTCCTTGCCTGGTTAAGAAAAACGTCCTGCAAATTCAGATTCTTGTTCATATAACACACTCCTTACTTTTTACCCCACAAACATTTCAATATATCTCAACCTATATTATAACACATAATTTCCGATTTGGCTACTATATTTTGAACTTTTTTAAGAAAAATTTTATATTCTTCCTTCTCATCAGCCATTACCCACTCTATCCCCTCTGTACGGCGGAACCAGGTCAGCTGGCGCTTGGCATAACGGCGGCTCTCCTGCTTGATCTTATCAACAGCCTCATCGAGCGTAACTGCGCCCTCAAAGTAGGGTATAAGCTCCTTATACCCTATCGCCTGATAAGCCGTCGAGGGACTGTATCTTTTATAAAAGTCAAACACCTCGTCAACAAGGCCCTTCTGCACCATCTCGTCCACTCTGCGGTCTATCCTGTTATAGAGCACCTGTCTGTCCTCAAATGTGATACCGATGATACACTTCCGATACGGCGACGGAGCACATCTGCTCTCCTTCTTCTGCTGAGTGAGCGTCTTCCCCGTGACCTCATAGACCTCGAGCGCACGGATAACGCGGTTGAGGTTGTTCTCATGTATCGCCGCCGCGGCCTCGGGGTCAACAGCCGAGAGCCTTTTCCACAGCGAATGGCTGCCGAACGTCTCCGCGTATCCTCTCAGCTCGTCACGCTTCTGTGTACTGCCGACCGACTTACCGAACTGCACATTATCCACAAGCGAGCTGATATAAAGCCCTGTTCCGCCGCAGACTATCGGCAGTCTTCCCCGCTGAAAGATATCCTCGATGCAAAGCTTTGCCTGCTCAACATAATCCGCCACGCTGAACGCAGTCTCGGGATCGATATGATCTATAAGATGATGCCTTATCCCCCCCATCTCCTCCTCGGTGGGTTTGGCGGTAGCGATGCTGAGTCCTTTATATATCTGCATCGAGTCGGCAGAGACCACCTCGCCGTTATACAGCTTGGCAAGCTCTACCGCAAGCCGCGTCTTGCCCGATGCAGTCGGGCCCGCAACGACCAGAAGGGGTATACTCGGGGGCATATAGCTTCTCTCCGTTCCTCAGACAATGCGTCTGAACTGTTTTTCAAGATCTCGTTTTTTCAGCCTTATCATAATAGGCCGCCCGTGGGGGCAGTATCGTATCTCATCATTGCCGTAGACGTTGTTTACAAGTGCCTGAAGCTCGAGTATATCAGAATCGTCATTCGCCTTGATCGCGGCCTTGCAGGCTATCGAATGATACAGCTCGTCAAATATCTCCAGCTGAGGATTATGCTTGCAGATCAAGAAATTTTTAGCAAGCTCTGTGACGATATCGGTAGGGTTCTCATCGCCCAAAATCATGGGTACACCCTTAACGGCAACATTCGGCGCAACATCGGGCTCAATGCAGAAGCCCAGTCTGTTCACAGCATCAACGTTCGCGGACAGCGCATCATACTCATCATACGAGAGCATCACATAGACGGGCTCGAGGAACATCTGCGTATCAAGCTCGTTGGCATTATCCTTTATCTTCTCAAAAATATACCTCTCGTGGGAGGCGTGCTTGTCAAACAGCAGCATCTCGTCCCCTGCCTGAGCAACGATATATGTTTTGAAAAGCTCGCCGACAACGACAGGCTTCACAGGCTCCCTGTAACTGTCCTCGACGATCTCACTGCGCCGCTCAAAGCTTGCATTTGAAATATACTTGAAATCCTGTATCTGTTCATCTATCTCCTGCGCGGCGGTAACAGTGTCCCCGAAAGTTTCGGTCTCGGGGTCGAACTGCGGCGGGGCATTCTCATCACTCGGCGCAGGCGGAGCATTGTCATCGCTCGGCGGAGGAACGGCTGTGCTGTTCCTCGTTTCCTCCAATGATTTTAAAAACAGATCTTCACCCGCAGCATTCTGCTTTTTCTCGGGCTTTCCGACAGGCGGCACAACGACCCTTTTCTCGGGCCACGGCACCCTTGCGGACGAAGGCTCCGAAGGACGGTAATCCAGCTGCACGGACGGAGCTTCGGGAACATCACTGTTATTGCTGTTATCGGTATTCTTATTATTGTTTTCCACCGACACGAATCTCAGCTGCTCGCCCTGCGGCTTCTGCGGCAGATCGTACAGCTCGCTGTCGGTAAAATGCCGTTTCTTGTCAAGCGACATATCAACGGGCTTATCCTCTTTAAGCAGAGAATCCTTCACCGCAAAATACACTGCCTCATAGATCAGCTTATCGTCCGAGAACCTGACCTCTATCTTGGTCGGGTGGACATTAACGTCGATCAGCTCGGGCGAGGCTTCGATATCCAGCACGCAGGCGGGGAACTTGCCCACCATGATCTTATTGCGGTAGCCCTCCTCGAGAGCGCCGCAGCAGGTCTTGGACTTGACAAATCTGCCGTTGACGAAGAAATTCTGGAACTTCCTGTTCGGCTTGCCCCACAGCGGTCTGACCGTATAGCCGCTGACTCTTATATTATTCCACGTTGAATCAACAGGTATGAGCGAGGCAGCAAACTCCCTGCCGAACACAGAATTGATCGCAGAGAACAGCTTGCCGTCGCCCGCAGTTATAAGCTCGGGCTTGTTATCTCTGATGAACTTAAATGAGATCTCGGGGTGAGACAGTGCCAGCTTGGTAACAAGGTTGGCAACGTTATTTCCCTCCGATGTATCCTTTTTCAGGAATTTCAGTCTTGCGGGTACGTTATAGAAAATATCCCGCACCACAAAGGTAGTACCGTTGGGACAGCCGCTCTGCTCGTTGAGTTTCTCCTCGCCGCCCTCGATGATATAGTGCGTGCCGTAAAGCTCGTCCGCAGGCTTGGTGAGCACATCGACCTTAGCTACGGCGCTTATCGAGGCCAAAGCCTCACCCCTGAAGCCGAGGGTCAGTATCCCCGAAAGGTCGTCCTTCGTAGAGATCTTGCTTGTGGCATGGCGCAGAAACGCCTTGGCTATATCCTCTCCCGAGATACCGCAGCCGTTATCCGTAACGCGAAGATAAGTTCTTCCGCCGTTCTGTATCTCAACAGTTATAACATTTGCACCCGCATCGATAGCGTTTTCAAGAAGCTCCTTTATCACCGAGGACGGGCGGTCGATCACCTCTCCCGCCGCGATCAGCTCCGCGACCTCCCTGCTCAGTACCTGAATATGTGGCATATATGCTCCAGTCTATTTTTTACAAATATTTTACAAGCTCTCTGACAAACTGCCGAAGCTCGCTGTCGTTCAATTCATCTATGTTCGTTCTTCTAAGCCTGTCGGCGATAATATCGCTGCCGATCTTTTGGAATGAGATCTGGTCGTCATCGGCTCTTGCCGCAGCCGCCTTTGCTCTGGCATTCTCCGCCTCCATTTCGGCAAGCAGAGATTTAGCGCGGGTGATTATCTTATTCGGCAGTCCGGCAAGCTTCGCCACCTCTATGCCGTAGCTCTCATCAACTCCGCCGGGGACGATCTTTCTCAGAAACTTTATCGTATCTCCGCTCGGGTTCACCGCAACGGAGAAATTCCTTACCCCGTCCAGCTCCTGCTCAAGCGAGATCAGCTCATGGTAATGAGTAGCAAAAAGCGTCTTGCAGCCGAGCGATTTAGAGGTCGAGATATACTCCGAAACTGCCCTTGCGATGCTTATGCCGTCAAATGTCGAGGTGCCTCTGCCGACCTCATCGAGAATAACAAGGCTCTGCTTGGTTGCGTGCTTGACGATATCCGCCACCTCGCTCATTTCCACCATAAAGGTAGACTGCCCTGCCGTAAGATCATCGGAAGCGCCTATCCTCGTAAATATCTGATCCACGACGGATATCCTCGCATAATCCGCAGGCACGAACGAGCCTATCTGAGCCATAAGCGTTATAAGTGCCACCTGCCTCATATACGTCGATTTACCCGACATATTAGGTCCCGTGATGACTGCCATCCTGTTGCTCGTAAGATCGAGATATGTGTCATTCGGCACAAAGACCTCTTCCTTCTGCATAAGCTCAACAACAGGGTGCCTGCCGTTCTTTATCTCGATAACGCCGTCTATAGCGATATCGGGCTTGGAATAGTTGTTTTTTATCGCAGCCTTTGCAAACGATGCCAGCACGTCCACCTCAGCGACTGCAACGGCAGTTTCCTGCACGAGCCGCAGCTGTGTGGCGATAAATTCCCTCAGCTCGACAAAGATCTCCTGTTCGAGATTCAGCACCTTTTCGCTCGCACCGAGTATCGTATTCTCGGCGACCTTCAATTCATCTGTGATAAACCTCTCGCAGTTCGCAAGAGTCTGCTTTCTGATATAATTATCGGGCACCAGATCATAATAGGATCTCGTTACCTCTATATAATACCCGAAGACCCTGTTGTATCCGATCTTCAGATTCTTGATGCCCGTCTTTTCCCGTTCGCGCTCGGTGATATCGTCAATAATGCCCTTTCCGCCCGAGATTATGTTTCTCAGCCCGTCAAGCTGCTCATTGAAGCCGTCCTTGATGACTCCGCCGTCCTTGACATTGGCAGGCGGTTCATCGACAAGAGCATTCTCGATAAGGTTAGAGATCGCTTCAAGGGTAGATATCTTGCTGTTGAGCTTCCCCAGCAGCTTCGAGGAGAAGCCGCCGATGATGTTTTTCAGAGCGGGCAGCTTCAATGCCGTCAGCGACAGCGATTTCAGGTCGCGGGGAGATGCCGTCTTGTACATCACCCTCGTCATAAGCCTTTCGAGGTCATACACGCCCGAAAGCACCTCAGTCAGTTCATCGAGCTCAACGGGCGACGACACAAGCTGTTCAACGGCATTGAGCCTGTCTATTATCTTAGTCGGATTAACGAGCGGCTGCTCGAGATAGGATTTGAGCATACGCTTGCCCATCGAGGTCTTGGTATTATCCAACACCCAGATGAGCGAGCCCTTGCGCTCTTTATTCCTGAGCGTTTCGGTAAGCTCAAGGTTGCGCCTTGCGGTATAGCCGATCGTCATGATAGGGTCGGAATCGTGCTTGATTATATTGGAAAACCTGCCGACAAGCGCCTTCTGTGTTTCATGTATATATGCAAACAGTCCGCACACGGCAAAGGCGGCAGTGCTTTCGGGGTCGATACCGAGAGAATCCAGTCCGGCAACAGAGAACTGAGTAAGCACCTCGTCGGTATGGATAAGCGGCGAAAAATCCCGCTCATCGAGAAGCTGCACCGCAGCATGGAGCTTCTGCTTGATAAAATCCCCTATCTCCTTGAACGACAGAAAGCCGTCATTTATCAGTATCTCAACGGGCATGAACCTTGACAGCTCGTTTACAGCATTATTTGCCAGATCCTTCCCGCTGAAATCGAACAGATGCACCTCTCCCGTCGAAATATCGGCAAGGCACATCGAAGCGGTCTTGCCGCGGGCATAAAACGCGGATATGTAATTGTTTGAAGTCTCGTCAAGCAGGCTGCTCTCGATGAGCGTACCGGGAGTCACTACCCTGATGACCTCACGCGGAACGAGCCCCTTGCACTCTGCGGGGTCAGCAGTCTGCTCACAGATCGCGACCATATATCCCTTTTCGACCAGCCGTTTAAGATAGATCTCGCAGGCATGATAAGGGACTCCGCACATCGGTGCTCTCTCACCGAGCCCGCATTCCCTCCCCGTGAGCGTAAGCTCCAGCTCCCGCGAGACAGTCAGGGCATCGTCAAAAAACATCTCATAGAAATCTCCGAGCCGATAAAACAGAATGTGCTTGCGGTATTTCATTTTTGTATCGAAATACAGCTTCATCATCGGCGAGAGCTTGGAGACATCTACATCTTTTAATAGCAGCATTTTCTTCTCCTGTTCGGGAATTATTCAAAGCACGGCTTATCAGCCGCACCCTCCGCAGGTCGAGCAGCTTCCGCCGCAGCCCGAGGGAGCGCGGTCGGGGCAGGTCATCGGGTCGCCGCCGTTCGCAGCGACAGAGATTATAAAATTAACAGACCCCACAAGCTCATCGAGCCCTGCCTTTGCATCGTTGTATGCGATCATATTCGGCATAGCCATGATCTCGTCATACACCGCCTTGATATCATTTTCAAGAGCTACGAGCTTATCGGCATCTCTCTCGCTCTCGTCCTTATGCAGCTCGGAGGAAAGCTCCATTCTCATAGTATTGAACTCGCCGATCCTGCTCTGGAGCTCGCCGTCTGTATCGGAGGCCTTGCTTGCCTCCTGGAACCTGACATATCTTTCGTCCTGCTGCAATGCAGCACCGAGCTGTCTTGCCAAATCTATCGTATTCATATCATCTTCTCCATTCCAAATTCCAACTATAATAATTGATTTTATATTGATATTGATATCATTTTGTTTCAAACGATCCTGCCTTTCAGAGCCCAGTTCATAGCTGTTGTTATCATCACATCTACGAAGCTCCCGACAAGCGGCTTATCCCCCTCGAACTCGACGATCACCGCCTGATCGTTCTTGCCTGTGAGCCAGCCCTCGCCGCTTCTTCCCTCGCCCTCGACCAGCACGCGGGAGACCTTGCCGACAAATCTTTTCAGCCACTCTGAGGAAGTCTCTCTCTGTTCGAGCAGAAGCTCTCTCAGCCACAGCCCCTTCTGCTTATCCGAGATATCGTCCTTCATTCGGGCAGCCACGGTCCCGCTGCGCCGCGAATAGACAAAGGAATAGATATTATCGTACCTCACCCTCCTGATAAGCTCCTTGGTCATGCAGAACTCCTCATAAGTCTCACCGGGGAACCCGACTATCAGGTCGGTAGTGAGCGAAAACTCGGGGTCTCGGCTGCGGGCATAATCAACTGTCTCAAGGTACTTATCCACGGTATAGCCGCGGTTCATAGCCTTCAGTATCCTGTCGGAGCCTGCCTGCACGGGAAGGTGAAGATGCTTGCATATCTTCCTGCTGTCGATTATCGTATCGATCAGCTCACGGCTCGCGTCCTTCGGGTGGGAGCTCATAAACCTAACGCGGAAGTCGCCCTCTATCCGATCTATCCGTCTGAGCAGCTCGGAAAAGCCGTAGCTGTAGGAATTGACGTTCTGCCCGAGCAGCGTGATCTCCTTATAACCGTTCCGTACAAGCTCGGCGACCTCCTTGACAACACTGTCGGGAGCGCGGCTGCGTTCTCTGCCTCTGACATACGGCACTATGCAGTAGGTACAGAAATTATTGCACCCATACATGATCGGGACAAATGCCTGAAAGCTGCTGCCGCGAAGCTGTACGAACTCCTCGTCTATATCATTCGGGCGCTCGCTCTGCTCAAAGACCCTTCCGCCGCCCGAACGCACCTGATAAAGCAGCCTGTAAAGCTCATTATAAGCAAATGTGCCGAACACGAGATCGACGTGCTTATAGCTTTCTCTGATCTTCTCGGCGGCGTGTGAAAGCTGAGCCATACAGCCGCAGACACCGATAACAAGCTCGGGGCGGCGCTGCTTGAGCTTTTTAAGATCTCCCAGCCTGCCGTAGACCCTGTCCTCGGCATTCTCACGCACTGCACAGGTATTCAGTATGATAAGATCGGCATTTTCGGTATCGTCGGTAATATCATAACCCACGGCAGTGAGTCTGCCCATGATCCTCTCGCCGTCGGAGACATTCTGCTGACAGCCATACGAATGGACATAAGCAAGCGGCGCGTGACCGTGCTCCTTTGCAAAAACAGAATTCAGATCAAGCAGGCGTTTACCCGCCTCCGATACACTCACAGCATCTGTACCTATAACTCTCAGCTCCTTTGCAGAATATCAACATATAGTGTACAGCATTATACAGCAATACATTCCCTATTATTATATACCTTTTGACCCGATTTGTCAATAGCGAACCTATGCAGTTCCGTCGGCCGCAGCGGCGGCACGCAATGCCGTCGCGCCATGGGTTGTGCGGGAGGCAGGCTTTGCCGCGCTCCGGGTCGTATATGGTGCAGGCTTATATGTTTTGATGATTTTCATTTTTCTTATTTTCGGTCACGATCTGCCTACGGTTATTCTACACTAAGCACAGCCGCAAATCGGCGTACGAAAACACAAACAAAAAAACGGCCCGAAGGCCGTTTCTATGAGCTTTATCAACCCC
>CAMOFU010000019.1 GCA_946613705.1 uncultured Clostridia bacterium | reverse complement strand
CTTTCATTGGAGGTATTATTATGTCACACATCGAAAAGATAAGGTCATCTATCGTGATCGGTACAGCTGCGGCTGTGATGTTAAGCGGAATGCTCTTTACACAGCTCGACAGGTCGCTGTTCTTTCCGTCCTTTGTCCTGAGCGCCTGTTGCGAGCAGAATGATGAAGGTGAGGTCGAATACGGCTTCGCATTGTTTGATTTTTTCAGATCGCTTTTTTCTTGATCTGACTGTACAAAAAATCGGACAGAATTTTTCTGCGTATTGACAATCCTGCCGCTGATGTGTTACAATGATCTTATGATCTTGATAAAACGGACAGGCGGTGATAATATGCTTAATATCATAAAAGGTGCATTCAACAGCGAACGGGACAAAGCCTTCTGCGATGCAGTCCGCAGGGCACAGGAGGAGCATGGTAATGTGCTGGTGATAATGCCCGATCAGTACAGCTTTGAGTGTGATAAAAAGCTCTACAGCGCACTCGGCGCGAAGGCGTTCAACAGCATCGAGACTGCGGGCTTTAATCGGCTTGCCGAGCTTATCAGCCATAAATACGGAAAATGCGCCTATGAAAATGCAGATGCCAACATCAGGCTCATTATGATGTTCATGGCAGTTGAACAGTTCAGGAACGAAAAGGAATGCAGGTATTATAAGCGTTCGCTCGGAAAGGGCAGATTTATCGGAGAGATGATCGACCTTGTGACCGAGCTTATTCGCAGCGGTATTACTCCCGAGGATCTGCGTATCGCTTCCGAGCGTCTTGAAGGAAGCGTTACCTCAAAGCTTTTTGATATTTCGCGGATCTATTCTCTCTACCTTGAGGACCTTGAAAAGCACGGTATGCGCGACAGCTTTACTGCACTTGCAGACGCGCTCCTGCTCGCAAAGGATAACGGCTATTTCAAGGGACGGTCTGTTTTCCTTGACGGATTCACAAGCTTTTCCTATGACGAGCTCGGCTTTATCGGGGCGATGCTCTCACAGCACGCCGATGTTACCGTCTCTCTGCTCGGCTATAAGCAGGGAAAAACGCTGAACCTTGACGCACCGTTTGCAGCGACTCTCCGTACAGAATCTGCGCTGCTCGGGCTTGCACGGGATAACAATTGCAGCTGTACGTTCACTGAGCTTGACGGCATCTGCGGCGCACATGATACTATCCTCGCCATTGACAGATACTATTGCACAGGCGAAAGGCTGCCGAAGGAAGCAGCAAAAACAGCTGCCGAAGGGATAACTGTTGCAGCAGCCAATGATATCTATGATGAGCTTGAATATGTCTGCGCTGAGATAGAGAGACTTGTCAGCGAGGAGGGCTATTCCTACAGTGAGATAGCTGTTGCGGCGCGGGACCTCGGCACCTGTGCAGCTGCCGCAGAATCCTCGTTCGAGCGCTTCGGTATCCCGTATTTCAGCGACCGACGTGTGCGTGCAGACAGCTCGGTCACGGTAATTTTCCTTAAAAATCTGTTTGAGTGTCTGCTGCCTCAGAAGTATCATACCGATGATATACTCCGACTTATAAAGTCGCCGCTGTTCCCGCTGAATGATATTGAGATCACCAATCTCGAGGATCACTGCGTGATCTATAATATCGACGGCGATATGTGGCTCGAACCGTTCTGCGCTCACGACAAAAAGCACGATGTTCCTTCCACTCTTGAGGATATCAGGAAAAAGATAATAGAGCCGCTTGAAAGATTCAGGACTGCCGCAGCAGACTCGACTGCTGAAGGTCTGTGTGATGCTCTGTTTGCTTTGCTCGAGGAGATAGAGTTCTCAAAGCAGGTTTACTCGGTAGTAAGACGCTGTGCGGGCTCGGACAATGAAACACAGCTCGAATTTGTCCGTTCGAGCAGGCAGATATGGCAGTCGGTATTCTCTGCGGTAAAGACGATACATGATGAATTGGGCAACAGAAAGATCACGCTCAAACGCTTTTTTGAGCTTTTCAAGCTTATGACCTCGAAAATGAATATCTCGTCTCCGCCGCAGAAGCTTGAAGCGGTAAGGCTCGCAGATGCAGAGAGCTCGCGTCTTGATAATGTCAGGGTGCTTTTTGTGATCGAGATGAACGAGAGAGTGTTCCCCGCTGCGCCTGTCCACGGAGGACTGTTCACCGAACGCGAGAAGCAGCAGATGAGTGCTGCGGATATCGCTGTTTCGGGTACGGCACTGCAAAGCGCAGAGAACGAGAGGCTTGTTGTATACCGCACGCTCTGTCTTGCAAAGGAGAAGCTCTATGCCCTGTATTCCGAGACGAACACGGCGGGAAAGACCGTAAGACGTTCAATGCTGATAGATAAGCTTACCGAGCTCTTTGGCGGTATCTCACCCTTGATGATCTCAAAGCTCCCGCTTGACAGCTTCTGCACTTCGTTCGGTACCGCTTATTATAAGTATCTTGAACACAGCAAGGAGCTGCTCGTACCTATAGACCGCTTCAATGATGACACACCCGATAAAGCAAGGCTCAATTCGGAGCTGCGCAGGAATGCCGATATAGTAGCTTCGGTCGAAAAAGCACTTGAAGGCTCGCCCGATCATGCGTCAAGACTGGCAGCATTGCCGAGCTATAAGTATGATGAGGGCTTCTCGGTCCGTAAAAAGACAGCCCGTGAGCTTTTCTGCACCGATAAGCTCACACTGTCGCCTACCAATATAAACAGCTATTATACCTGCCCGTTCTCATTCTTCTGTAAATACGGTTTAAAGCTCAGGAATCCTCAGAGCATCAGATTTGACCCGCTGACAAAGGGGAATTATCTCCACAGGTGCCTTGAATCGCTGATGACGAAGGAGGAAAACGGCGAACGGGTCTATAACAAGAACTTTGTCATGTTTACCGAGGAGCAGCTGAAAGAGAAGATAAGCGCTGCCTTTCTGGTCTATGAAGCAGAGGAGATAGGCGGCAGCTACGGGAAAACACCGTCCTTCATCGCTCAGCGTGACAAATACGAGCAGACTGTCTTTGAGATGGTCAAGCTTATTCAGGAGGAGTTTTCGAGCTCTGCGTTCGAGCCTGCATTTTTCGAGTACAAACTCGAACAGGAGAACGGCGAGAGCCTTCTTGAACTGAAGCTGTCCGATGAGCTTACCGTTAAAGTTGTCGGCAGCATAGACAGGGCAGATGTTTTTACCGATACGAACGGCAAGAAGTATTTTCGCATAATTGATTACAAGACAGGCAATACCACATTTGATCTTGATAAGCTTTATCACGGTCTTAATATGCAGCTGCTGATATACCTGCTTGCCATGACGGACAGCAGAGAGGAGGCTCTCCCCGCTGCGGTGCTGTATTCTCATCTCAAAGAGCCTGAGGCAAAGCTTGATCCGCCCGCTGTGGGTGAGGACCCCAATACATATGCACAGTGGTTAAAAACCATCAAGCCTGACGGACTTATAGTTGACAATGCTGCCGTCATAGCTGCGTTCAATACGGATCACGGCGGTGCATTCATGCCGATACGCATAAACAATGACGGCGGGATCGCCAAAACAGGAAAACAGCCTGTTGAAGAAGCTTTCCTTAAAGGTGCTGAGGAATTCGTTAAGCGGAAGATTATCTCGCTTGCCGAGAGACTTATGAACGGTGAAGTCCCTGCCTCGCCCGTGATGAGCAAAAAGTACGACCCCTGCACCAAGTGCGATCACTACGATATCTGCGGCAGGGTACTGCGCGGAGATCCTTTGCTCATAGATAAAAGCGATAAGGACAAGCTGCTCGAAGAGGTGGCGGCCATAACAAGAGAAATGAAAAGAGGTGACTGCTGATGCCGCAGTGGAATAAGGATCAGCTGCTTGCGATCAATACGAGAGACAGGGGAGTGGTAGTTTCTGCTGCCGCGGGAAGCGGCAAGACAGCGGTGCTTGCGGAACGCACGAGCTCTATGCTTTCCGACTGTGAAAACAGGATACCCGCCGACAGGCTGCTTGCAGTTACATTCACGAACGAGGCCGCTGACCAGATGCGCAGAAAGCTCAGCAGTGCGCTTGAAGATAAGCTCAGGTGCAGCAAGAGCGACGAAGAAAAAAAGTGGCTCTCGGAACAGCTGGAGCTGATCGACCTTGCAAGGATATCGACCATCAACTCCTTCTGCCTTGATCTTGTAAAAAGATGTCTTAATGATTTTGAGTTTGATGAGGGTGTCCGCATCATTGACGAGCACGATGCCGAGACTATTCTTGCGGGAGCTTTCGAGAAGGCGCTTGATGAGCTTGCGGAGAATGATCGGACAGGATTCGATCTTCTGTTCGATAAGCTCGGTGATGCGTGGCATATCGTGAAAACAGGCAGAAGACTGTATTCATTCCTGCGCTCGCTTCCGTTTCCCGACGAATGGTTCGATACACGAATAAATGAACTCAGGAGCAGCTCAACACTGCCGCTGTATTTCGATACGGTCGCTTATAAGTTCAGCGGGCTGCTCGATAAGGCAGAAAAGCTGAACGAGAGAGTACGTTTCAATATCTCGCGGTTTCCGAAAAGCGATGCTAATCTTGAAAAGAATAAAGAGATACTCGACGGTGATCTCACGGTGATGACAGCGATGCGCCATGCTATTGAAGCAGGCGACTGGAGAAAGCTCTGGTACAGCTGTCAGGAGATGCCGAAGGGCTTTAAGGGCAAGATAACCAAAAGCATGGATTATCCGCCCGATCTGGAGGCGCTGTTTACAGAAAACGGTGTATTGAGAGAGAAAGAAAAGGATATCATTTTCAGCATCAGAGATGATATGAAGAAGATCGGTCTTATACCCGAGGTCCCGCTCAAGATCTCTGCCGATGTTCTTGAAACGCTGTATGCTTATGTGAACAGGGCGGGAGAGCTCGCGTACAAGGAAAAGCTTAAAAGAAATGCTCTTGAATTTTCTGACGTTGAGATCATGGCACTTTCGCTGCTTGTAAAGCGAGAGGACGGCAGATCGGTCAGAACGCCGTTTGCGGAGGAGCTGAGAATGAACAAGGAGTATCAGCTGATCCTTATCGATGAGTTTCAGGACGTAAACGATCTTCAGGAGCTCATCTTCAAAGCATTATCCGATACCGACGATCTTGATGTCTTCGGGACGAATGTGTTTGTCGTAGGTGATGTCAAGCAGTCTATCTACAGCTTCCGCCTTTCAAATCCAAAGCTGTTTATCAATGCCAAGGAGAGCGCTTCGGAGACAAAGAATAAGGAACAGCTTGCTCTTGTAGAGCTGAAAAGCAATTACAGGAGCAGAGGAGGGGTCATCGACTTTGTAAACCTTATGTTCTCGCAGCTGATGAACGAGGAGATCGGAGAGGTCAGCTATACGGGCGGAGAACGTCTTAATCAGGGAGCTATGTATCCCGCACAGGATGCTGCGACAGAGGTGATATTCGTGAATAATTCCCACGTTGAGGCAGTCTCGGACAGTGATGATGACGATGACGAGAAGGAGTACGAGACTGCCGAGACAGATGAGAATTATGCTATTGCCAAACGGATCAGAGATATGCTCGATGCAGGCACTCCCGTCTATGACAGACCCGATTCACAGCCGAGGCCGTGCGTACCGAGAGATTTTTGTATTCTTTACCGCAGCGGCAGCTCGATCGAAACATTGAAGCAGGCTCTTTCGGCTTACGGGCTGAAAGCAGCCTCCGAAAAGGGTAAGGGCTATCTGCGCTCGCGTGAGATAAGCCTGATGATGAGCATTCTCCGAATGATAGATAATCCGATGAAGGATATACCTATGGCTGCGGTGATGATGTCGCCGATAATGGGCTTTACCGCAGATGAGCTTGCAAGGATAAGACTGCTCGGCAGACAGGAAAAGCTTGTAGATGACGGTAAGGGCGGACAGAGGGTAAGCGTATACTATAAGCATCTGTATCAGATCATTGCGTCGGTCGGTCAGACAGATGACGAGAGCCACGAAAAGGAAAGCAGCAAGCTCGCGGTCGGTGATAAGGCTCTTGAAAGCAAATGCATCGCTGCCAGAGAGCTTGTAAGGAAGCTCGGCTTCTATTCTGCGGGAATGGATCTGCCCTCACTGATAAGGAAGATCTATGATGAGACCGAGCTTCTTGCGGCGATCTCATCATATGAGAACAGCCGCCAGAAGAGAGCAAATCTGCGGCTTCTGCTCGAATATGCACGTTCCTATACCGAGAATAACGACGGCACGCCCGCAGGCTTTATCAGGTACATAGAGAATATTTCCGAGAACGGAAAAGACTTTACTCAGGCAGTTACCGAGGTCGAGGACGATAACAGTGTTCTTGTAAAAACTATACACGCCTCAAAGGGTCTTGAGTTCCCATTCGTATTTATGTGCGGCCTTACCCGAAAATTCAACAGTCAGGATCTCAGGGAGCATCTTCTGCTCGATGAGGAATACGGCATCGGTCTCACACTTACCGACAGGGATACGCTCGTCAAGACGGAGACCATCGCTCACGCTGCTGTCAAGGTCATCAAGACGAACAAGCTGCTGAGCGAGGAGCTCCGACTGCTGTATGTGGCCTTTACCAGAGCGAAGGAACGGCTCATACTCCCGATAAATATGCGTTTTTGTACCGACGGCAGCTCTAAGACGATCAAGCAGCTGTCCGCTCTTGCCGAAACCATCTCTCAGGCAGGCGGCTTGTCTCCGAGGATAATCCGTGAATGCGATTCCTACGCAAAGTGGATAGCAGCTGCCCTTCTTTGCAGCAGCAGCAAGAAGCCGCTCGTGGATAAGCTCGGTATCTCCTGCGCTCTGCCTACTGTCCGTGAGCAGGCGGATATCATTTATTCCGAGTATTCCGCCGATGGAACGGGTATCGGTGAAAGACCGAGCTTTTATCACGGCTCGGCAGACCCCGCTCTGGTAGAGAAGCTGCTTACCGCTTTTATCCGAAAGAAGAGCATCACCGATCAGCCTGCCGCTTCAAAGCTCTCGGTCACCGAGATAGTCACCGCCGAAAAGGAGGAACAGCAGGAGGATAAGCTCAGTCTGTTTTATCCTCAGCTTCCTGTGCTCGATGAGGAGAAGGGGAGCCTGACTCCCGCTCAGAGGGGTACATATACTCACCTGTTCATGGAGCTTGCAGATTACAGCCGTGCCGAGCAAGGAGTTTCGGCAGAGCTTGACAGACTGACAGACAGCGGCTTCTTTACTGCGAAGGAAAAGAAGGGCGTTTACGTCGGCGCACTTGAAAAGTTCTTTTCAGGTGAATTTTACCAAAGAATGAAGGCATCTCCCGAGATCATGCGCGAAAGGAAGTTCCTCATCGCCTATGATGATCTTGACCTGCCCGATAAGTACGGCGAACGTCTTGCGCATGGTTCGATGCTGCAAGGTATCGCAGACTGCATCTTTCTTGAGGGGGACGGTTACATCCTTGTCGATTACAAGACCGATAACTTCAAGAGCGAGGAGGAGCTTTATACCTATCAGACACAGCTCGAGCTGTATAAAGCCGCTCTCGACAAGATCCTTGACAAGCCCGTCAAAGCCTGCTATATCTATTCATTCAAGCTCTCGAAGGGCGTTGAGATCGCTCTATGAAGCTGATGCTGCTTCTGCGTTTGTTTATTTTGACTATATAAAAACATATATTTGCAACCGCAAGACGTGTAAATCTCCAAATTTTTAAAAAATGTGTACTTTTTTCAGAAAATTTTGAATTTTTTTGATTTAGGACTTGCAAAATTCTGAATAGTATGTTATAATAATAAAGTCGTGTTAGATGTGCAATGCATTAAAGCGCGTACCCATCTAAAATTTTATCAAAAAAGGAGTTTTTTACCATGGCACTTAAGAATGAGTATCTCAAGAGCGTTCTCGCGCAGGTTGAGAAGCGCAACCCCGGCGAGCCTGAGTTCCTCCAGACCGTTAATGAGGTCTTCCAGAGCATCGAGCCCGTTGTTGAGAAGAGACCCGACCTCGTTGCAGCAGGCGTTATCGACAGAATGGTAGAGCCTGAGAGACAGATCGTTTTCCGTGTTCCCTGGGTCGATGACAATGGCAAGGTTCAGGTAAACCGCGGCTTCAGAGTTGAGTTCAACTCCGCTATCGGACCCTACAAGGGCGGTCTGAGATTCGCTCCTAACGTATATATGGGCATCATCAAGTTCCTCGGCTTCGAGCAGACCTTCAAGAACAGCCTTACCTCGCTTCCTATGGGCGGCGGCAAGGGCGGTTCGGACTTTGACCCCCAGGGCAAGTCTGACGCTGAGGTAATGCGTTTCTGCCAGAGCTTCATGACAGAGCTCTGCAAGCACATCGGCCCGAATACCGACGTTCCCGCAGGTGATATCGGTGTCGGCGGCAGAGAGATCGGCTATCTGTTCGGTCAGTATAAGAGGATCAGAAACGAGTTCACGGGCGTACTTACAGGTAAGGGCATGACCTACGGCGGCTCTCTTATCCGTCCCGAGGCTACAGGCTACGGCGCTGTATACTATACCGTAAATATGCTTGACTACTTCAAGGACAGCATCAAGGGCAAGACCTTTGCTATCTCGGGCTTCGGCAACGTTGCTTGGGGTACTGTCAAGAAGGTAAACGAGCTCGGCGGAAAGGTAGTTACTATCTCTGGTCCTGACGGCTACATCTATGATCCCGACGGCATCAGCACTGATGAGAAGGTAGCTTATATGCTCGAAATGAGAGCTTCCTGCCGCAACCGCGTTCAGGATTATGCTGACAAGTTCGGTGTTGAGTTCTTCGCCGGACAGAAGCCTTGGGGCGTAAAGGCTGACATCCTCATGCCTTGCGCTACTCAGAATGAGGTCAATATGGACGAGGCTAAGAAGATCGTTGAAAACGGCGTTAAGTACTATGTTGAGGTTTCCAATATGCCTACTACCAACGAGGCTATCGAGTACCTGAAGGAGAACGGCGTTATCGTTGCACCCTCCAAGGCTGTAAATGCAGGCGGCGTTGCAGTATCGGGTCTTGAGATGAGCCAGAACTCCATGAGATATAACTGGACCGCAGAAGAGGTTGACGAGAAGCTCAAGGGCATCATGGCTAACATCTTCTCCTCCTCCATCAAGGCTGCTAACGAGTACGGTCTTGGCGATGACCTCGTTGCAGGCGCTAACATCGCAGGCTTCATCAAGGTAGCTGAGGCTATGAAGGAGCAGGGCGTGGTTTAATAATCGCACTCAGGATCATAACACGATCTCATACAAATACGAATGCGGCTTTCGGGAGACCGAGAGTCGCATTTGTATTTTTTTTTTGCAGCTTCTGTTCATACAGCAGCTGACCACCAAAAAGAAAACTGCGCACTGTCAGGCAAAGCAGTGCGCAGTTATTGTTGTTTTTAGTATTAATTAATGATCTTATGTCTTTATCATTTCAGACCGCTCTTGCGATAGATGATATCATCACGCGAAGGACCGTTTGAAACCATAGTGATCGGGAAGCCTATCTGCTTCTCTACGAAGTCGATGTACTTTTTGCAGTTCTCGGGCAGCTCTTCGTAGTTCCTGATGCCGCGGATATCTGTCTTCCAGCCGTCGAGGACTTCGATGATCGGCTTGCACTTCTCGAGTATCTGAGTAGTCGGGAATTCGTCAATGCGCTTGCCGTCGCATTCGTAACCGACGCATACAGGTATCTTGTCAAGATATCCCAGAACGTCAAGCACTGTAAAGGCAACATCTGTTGTTCCCTGAATGCGGCAGCCGTATCTTGTAGCTACACAGTCGAACCAGCCCATTCTTCTCGGTCTGCCTGTTGTAGCACCGAATTCGCCGCCGTCACCGCCGCGCCTTCTGAGCTCATCAGCCTCGTCACCGAATATCTCTGAAACAAAAGCGCCTGCGCCTACAGCAGATGAATAAGCCTTTACAACAGTTACGATCTGCTTGATCTCATACGGCGGCAGACCTGCACCGATAGCACCGTATGCAGCAAGTGTCGAGGAAGAAGTGACCATCGGGTATATGCCGTGGTCGGGGTCCTTCAGAGAACCGAGCTGACCCTCCAGCAAAATGTTCTTGCCCTCTTTGATAGCATTCCAAAGGTAAGCAGATACATCGCAGACATAGGGCGCAAGCATCTCACGGTATTCCATGAGAGTGTTGAAAAGCTCATCTGCGTCTATGGCGGGCTTGTGATAGAGGTGTTCAAGCAGAATGTTTTTAGTTTCAAGCACGCGCTTGATCTTGGTCTTCAAGGTGTCCTCATGGAACAGTTCCTGAACCTGAAAACCGATCTTAGCATATTTATCCGAATAGAACGGAGCAATGCCCGACTTCGTTGAGCCGAAGCTTGCCTTGCCGAGACGCTCCTCCTCATACTGATCGAAGAGTATATGATAAGGCATTACCATCTGTGCTCTGTCGGAAATAAGTATCTTGGGCATCGGAACCCCTTTTGATGTAACTTCGTTTACTTCCTTGAAGAACTTGGGAACGTCAAGAGCAACGCCGTTGCCTATGATGCTTGTGGTGTGATCGTAAAACACGCCCGAGGGGAGAGTATGCAGTGCAAATTTTCCGTAGTGGTTTACTATAGTGTGACCTGCGTTTGCGCCGCCCTGAAAACGTATAACGATATCAGACTCCTGTGCAAGCATATCCGTGATCTTGCCCTTGCCCTCATCGCCCCAGTTAGCGCCTACAATTGCTCTTACCATTAATTTTTCCTCCTTGCAGTTGACTGCGATCGGTAACAAAGCTACCGTGGAGCTGCCCGCATCTCTCTGATACGTTCACAAGCAACACCACACTATATTATAACATAACAATTCACTTTTGTAAAGGGGTAAACTCAAAAAGTTTACAAAGCCTTGTAATTTGTTATTTGTAATTTGACATTTGTGATTTGCTGTTAGCAAACTAAGCATATTTTTTGAAAATCGCCTTTATATCATTTTTAGTTGTTGCGGTGTTGTTATCGGCATCATAATACTCAACGATGTAGTTTTTGCTTGCGGGGTCGCCCGATGGCAACGTAAATTGACCGCATATCGGGCAGCGCTGTGTCCTCCGAGCCTGCCTTGACTATATCTTGTTTCTATGATATAATGCATATATATAATACACATGAGAAAGACAGTGATCCGATGAGATTTATACTAACTCTGCTCGCTTCATTTACTTTGGCATTAAGTGCGGGAGCTGTCTGTGCTGCTGCCGATAATACGGCTTCGACAGTTCGTGCTACAGCCACTGCGCAGCATACGGCTCTGACAGATCGGGATATATCTGGCTGCAAGGTGAGCTTTAAATATGCAAGCTATTCCTATACAGGCAGCCCCATAACTCCCGATAACAGGAACGGTGCCGATGAGATAACGGTCACCCTCGGCGGAAAACTGCTGAAAAAAGGAACAGATTATAGGCTGACTTATTCCAACAACGTAAATGTCGGGTATAAAGCAGCAAGGCTAAAGGTCACAGGCATCGGCAGCTATACGGGCAGCAAAGAGGTGCTCTTTACGATCAAGCCTGCCAAGGCCGCTATAAGCTCACTTACAACCGAAAACGATAAGATCATTGTCCGCTGGGGTAAGGTCAGTAACGCACTCGGTTACCAGATACTGTATACCAAGGACCCCGCATTTGAAAAAGATGTTCACAGCACAACAGTCATCGGGAGATATTATGTCAACCTTACAAATATCCCGAAGGCAGGAGAAAAATACTATGTCAAGGTAAGAGCCTTTATAACCTCTTCGGGTACTCTCGGCAGTACACGTTACGGCAGCTACAGCTCCAAACGCAGCATAACCGTAAAGGGCAATGTAAAAAAAGCGACTATACCGTATCTGAACTATACCTATAAGGGCAGCAGGATAACTCCGCCCGTTACAGTGAAGGATACTCTCGGGAACAAGCTTGTCAATGGAAGAGACTTTACAGTTTCCTACAGCAATGATCTCAATGTGGGAACTGCAAAGATCACTGTCAAGGGAAAAGGCAATTATCAGGGGAGCATCTCCGGAACGTTCAATATCACGCCGAACGATCTTGCGGATAACAGGGCAGCTATCCCTGCACTCAGTTATATCTACGTCGGTGAACCTGTTACTCCGAAGCCGACCTTGAAGTTCAACGGCATAAAACTTACAGAAGGCAAGGATTATACGGTGTCCTATAAAAACAACAACGCTGCAGGCACTGCGACTGTCACGCTTACGGGCAAGGGCAATTTCAAGGGCTCAACATACAGAGAGTTCACCCTCAGAAAACCGCCCGCAGGGACATATAGGGACGGCAAGACAACGTATTATTCGGACAGCAGCGGTGTTGTCAGGTATTGGGTCACGAACGGGATCATATCTTATTCTGAAAACTATCTGAGGCCGAAGCTTTCGTCAGCGCTGAAAAATGCAGGACTTACGGCTGACAGCTCTCTGCACAGGGTCGATCTTAAATCTGTGTCCAAGGGCGTTTCGAGCAGAAGGATCACTCTTAAATGGGATCATTCCGAGGACAAGTCTTTTTCCTCCTATGTTATCTTCCGCAGCAGCACGGACGGCAATACTTGGAAAAAGCTGAAGCAGGTGAACAGGACCTCTTCCACCTCAGACTACAGCTATACAGATGATATATCGGGGGAGGATATGCGCTTTTTCAGGTATGCTATTGTCGGTGTGAGCGGAAAGAAGTGTTCACAGCCCGCGTTTGAGGAGGGCTGGGTAAAGGTAAAGCTCTGCATCGACCCCGGGCATTATATCGGTGCCAAGTCAAACGGTGTTTATTCGGAGGGAACACAGATGCTTCTGCTCGGTGGCAAGGTCAGCAATGAGCTTAAAGGCTTTAAGCTTGACGGCACTGCCTTTGCCGATGTTCGTGTCACCCGCACAGGCGACGGCAAGACAGAGAAGTATGCTGACGGAATACCGTTCGAGGGGCAGTATTCTTATGCGGACGACGCATATCACGACTCGCTTACCTACCGCGGTAAATATGCCGAGAGCTGTGATTATTTTATTTCCCTGCATACAAATGCCACGGGCTCCAACAGCTGGAACACGCCGAATGTGTGGGGAATATACTGTTTTATTAATCATACAGCTGCCGCGAAACGGTTCGATACGGCACTTGCCTATGAGCTTGGACTTGCAGCATCTAAGACTATCGACCCGAACGGGATATCTGTAGAGTCGCGCGCACCGTTCAGGGACTACATGGTAGTCAGCTGGGACAAGCCGAACGGCGAGACTAATTTTTCGGTGAACAAGGGTGCCGATTCTGTTGGTGTCCCGGGTGTGCTGATCGAGCAGTCCTTCCATACGAATCCTTCGGTGAGAGACTGGTTCATGAACGACAGCAACCTTGCCAAGCTCGGCAGGGCAGAGGCCGTTGCTATGCTCCGACATTACGGCTTCCCTATGGAATAACGATTTTTTACGGCAGGTCGGGAGCGCCGTTTGACCTGTATAGCAGGCAATAGCAAGGAATTGCGGCAAAACACTTGAAAAATCCTGTACTTTGATGTATAATATATAGATAAGCTGTTTTTGTATGTTATTTGTTATTTGTTAATTGTATTTCATTCAGGAGGATCATTTATGCGTGCAAGCGGAATTCTTATGCATATCTCCTCACTGCCCGGAAGCTACGGTATCGGAAAGCTCGGCAGAGAGGCATATGCTTTTGCAGACTTTCTTGCAAAAAGCGGTCAGAAATACTGGCAGATACTTCCCGTTACTCCTACAAGCTACGGCGATTCGCCATATCAGAGCTTTTCTGTAAATGCGGGAAATCCTTATTTTATAGACTTTGAGGCCCTTGAAGCAGAGGGTCTGCTCAAAGGCTCCGAGTATAAGCGTATCAAATGGGGCGAGCCGAGCGGTATTGATTATGAACTGCTCTATAATAAGGTGTTCAAGGTGCTGCGCAAGGCTTATGCGAGATTTGTTCCGGATTATGACTATAACAGCTTCTGTGCCGATAACGGCAAGTGGCTGGATAACTATGCACTGTTCATGGCATTGAAGGACGCTCACGGCGGAAAAGCATGGGACGAATGGGAGAAGCCGCTGCGTATGTTCGAGGATAGAGCTGTTGCTGCCGCCCGTGAAGAATATAAGCAGGATATCGGCTTGTATAAGTTTATCCAGTACGAATATTTCAAACAGTGGAAACGCTTAAAGGGGTATGTCAACGGTCTCGGCATTGATATTATCGGTGATATACCGATATACGTGGCATACGACAGCGTTGAGGTCTGGACGAAGCCTGAATACTTCCTGCTTGATGAGGATAAGAAGCCTGTTGATGTTGCGGGCTGTCCGCCTGATGTGTTTACAGCCAAGGGTCAGCTGTGGGGCAATCCGCTTTACAGATGGGACGTTATGGAGGCAGAAGGTTTCGGCTGGTGGATAGACCGTATACGCTCTGCGACCGAGACCTACGATGTAGTCCGTATCGACCACTTCCGCGGCTTCGAGAGCTATTATACGATCCCCTACGGCAATGAAGATGCTATCATCGGTGAATGGCGCAAGGGGCCTGCTATGAAGCTGTTCAAGGCTGTAAAAAAACAGCTGGGCGAATGCAGGATAATCGCCGAGGATCTCGGATTTATCACTCCCGCTGTTGCACGTCTGCTCAAAAGCTCGGGCTTCCCCGGAATGAAGGTGCTTGAATTTGCTTTCGATGCTTCGGGCGAGAGCGATTATCTTCCGCACAATTTCAGCAGCCGAAACTGCGTTTGCTATACGGGTACGCATGATAATGAAACGCTTGCAGGCTGGGCGGCATCCCTGCCGAGGAAGGATGCAAGGTTCACAAGAGAGTATCTGAATGTAAAGAGGGGCAAGGATATCCCACGGGCTGTTATCAGAGCTGCCTGGGCGAGCATAGCCGATACCGCGATCGTGCAGATGCAGGATCTTCTTGAGCTCGGCTCTGAGGCAAGAATGAATATCCCGTCAACGCTGGGCGGAAACTGGCAATGGCGAATGAGTGCAGATGCCCTGACAGATAAGCTGTCAAAGGAGATATATGAGCTTACGCGGATATACGGCAGACTTCCCAAAAGAACAGAGGTCAAAAAGAAAAAGAAATGAGAGCATTTAACGATCTGCCTCTGCCGTGGCAAAGAGTGTTTGAGCTTGAATGGAGTTCGGTATGCAATGGCAGCAGAGCGATCGCTGCTGTGATAACCGATGAAAACGGCAGCATTATTTCAGAGGCAAGAAACTGCACGGGCGAGAGGCTTGTACCCAATCCCAAGACCGCACACGCAGAGAATGCAGCGGTCGCGGCACTGGATACTGCCGTTTACCCCGAGCTTTGGAAATACAGGCTTTATGCAGGACTTGAACCTTGCATCATGTGCATGGGCACTATCGTTATGGGCGGTATAAGGCATATCGAGATCGGTGCAAGGGATAATTACGGCGGCGCTATGGGGCTGATAGATACCTTTGCATTTGCAAGCTCAAAAAACATAGAGATCATCTGGCGGGATAATGAGTTCGGTGATATCCAGAGAGCCTTTCAGACTGTCCGCGAGCTGCTTTATTGCAGTGACAAACAAAAGCTTGAACGCATTATCGGGGATTTTTCACAGCTCAATGCTTGCGGAGTTGAAGCTGCGCAGAAGCTTGAACGCGAGGGAATGTTCAGAAGCAGACCACTGACTGAGCTTGCCGCGCAGGAGGTATATGACCGAATCGCAGAGGCTGTTGACCTGTCCCGATGATATTATACAGGAGGAACCGATATGGATAAACAGTATTTACTTGATGAGATAAATAAAGATCTTGCGGGAAAGTTCGGCACTGCTGCCGATAAAGCAGATGCGGTGCAGCTGCATGAAAGTATATCGGCAGTAGTGATGCGCGAGATCGCAGACAGATGGTCACGCAGCCGTGAAAAGCATCTGGCAAATCGCCGAGCCTGCTATCTTTCTATGGAATTCCTGATGGGCAGGGCAGTGTATAACAATCTGCTCGTGCTTGGGATAAAGAATGATGTTGACGACGCGTTGAAGCTTTCGGGACGTTCCCTTGCCGAGCTTGAGGAGATCGAAGACGCGGCTCTCGGAAACGGCGGCCTCGGAAGGCTCGCAGCCTGCTTTCTTGATTCGGCGGCATCGCATGATATTCCTCTCGACGGCTACGGTATAAGATATAAATACGGTCTGTTCCGTCAGGCTATAGAAAACGGCTTCCAGAGGGAATATCCCGATGACTGGCAGCGTCAGGGCGACCCATGGAGCAAGCGCTGTGATGCCGAGGCAGTCACGGTCGGGTATTCCGATATGACGGTAAAGGCTGTTCCGTATGATATGCCGATAATCGGTTACGGAACAGATAATATAGGCACACTGCGTCTGTGGCAGTCAGAGGCTTGCGAGGGCTTTGATTTTGACAGATTCAACAGCGGAGATTATGACGGTGCCGTAAAGAGCGCTACAGATGCCGAAAACATCTGCAAGGTGCTGTATCCCAATGATAATTTTGATGAGGGAAGAAAGCTGCGTCTAAGGCAGGAGTATTTCTTCTCGGCTGCATCGCTTGCGGATATCACAGCCAAGCATTACGCCCGATTCAAAACTCTCGATAACCTTGCCGAGTATGTAACGATACAGCTCAATGATACTCACCCCGTTATCTCTATCCCCGAGCTTATGCGTATACTTGTGGATAAGTACGGCTATGAGTTTGAAAAGGCATTCTGTATCACTCAGAAGGTGTTCAACTATACTAATCACACGGTCATGCAGGAGGCGCTCGAAAAGTGGAGCAGCAGCCTTATGGAACAGCTTTTGCCGAGAGTATATGCATTTGTTCTGATGATAAACGAGCGTTTTGTAAAGGATATGTATAAGCTCGGCAAGGACAGAGAGTTTATCACAAAGCTTGCACCTGTTGCAGACGGACAGGTGAGAATGGCTGATCTTGCGGTATATTCATCAAGCTATGTAAACGGTGTAGCTCAGATACATACCGAGATACTCAAAGCTGATACTCTGAAGGAATGGTATGAGCTTTATCCCGAGCGTTTTCAGAACAAGACAAACGGTATCACACAGCGCAGATGGCTTGCGCTCTGCAATGAAGAGCTGTCTGCACTTGTGACTAAGCTGCTCGGCAGCGATGCATGGGTAAAGGATCTTGGCAGGCTTGCGGAGCTGAAAAAGTATGCTGATGATGAAAGCGTTCTCAGAGAGTTCATAGCGATCAAAAAGCAGAAAAAGCAGCAGCTTGCAGATTTCATCAAGGCTCATGACGGAGTGGAAACAGACCCCGCTGCCTTGTTTGATATCCAGATAAAGCGTCTGCATGAATACAAGCGTCAGCTGCTCAACGCATTATCTATACTCTATATCTACTATGGCATCAAGGACGGGAGCATCAAGGACTTTACACCTACTACTTTTATCTTCGGCGCAAAATCCGCACCCGGGTACAGAAGAGCCAAGGCAATAATCAAGCTGATCGGTGAGATAGGCAGGGTCATCGATAATGACCCCGAGGTAAGCGGGCTTATTAAGGTCGTTTTCGTTCAGAACTATAACGTCAGCTACGCAGAGAAGCTTGTGGCGGCTGCCGATATCTCGGAGCAGATCTCTACAGCAGGGACCGAGGCATCGGGCACGGGTAATATGAAGCTGATGCTCAACGGTGCCGTGACTCTCGGAACTCTTGACGGAGCAAACATTGAGATAGCCGAGGAGGCAGGCGAGGAAAACGAGTATATCTTCGGCGCAAAGGTCGAGGAGCTTGAAAAGATCATGCCCGACTATGATCCGAGAAAGATACTGTTCAGCAACGAAAAGATCAGCCGCGTGCTCAATAAGCTGATCGACGGAACTCTTGATGACGGCGGTGTGCCTTCAAACGAAGAAGGCAGCTTCAAGGAGCTTTATAAGGCTCTCACCGACGGTGCATCGTGGCACGTTCCCGACCATTACTATCTGCTTGGCGACCTTGAGGATTATGTAAAGACTAAGCTGCGCGCAAACAAAGACTATAAGGATGAGCTTGCCTTTGCGAAAAAGTGCTGGCTGAATATCTGTTCGGCAGGGAAGTTCTCGTCTGACAGGACTATCAAGGATTATGCTGAGAATATATGGAAGCTTTAAGGCATCTCTGTTGACAACAGAGTAATAAAGTGATATAATTCTTTTGTGTGTATTGCTGATCTGCGGTATGCA